>DBGFLF010000058.1:0-5833 GCA_048528725.1 Collinsella sp. | reverse complement strand
GTGTCCATCCTCGCAGTATCCGGTTCTCAAGGTGCACGCCTGCGCCGGTTCCCGGTTCGACCGGGCCGCGCGGCAAGGAGATATATTGCCAGACCGGAGGGGCGCCGTGGGCGGGAATCGCGCACTCCATATTTTGTTCACAAATGAATAGATCCCTCAGTCGCGTCACTGAGGTTAAAACTGAAGCATTGGCTTCTGATATTGGCGATGACCAGCTGTTTTACGAGTATTGAGACATCGGTCATCTCTGGAGCGCTACTTTACTCCAAAGGCATCAGCTATTTGTTTCCCATCGGTAAAAGGCGGGTTTTGTTCGCCAAGCGTTCTTATATATAGATAGATACGGGTTCGAACCCATGAAAGGGCGACAAAAAAGACGGCCAACCGAAGTTGACCGTCTCAACAATCTTTGGGTGGGCCGTCAGGGGTTCGAACCCTGGACCTTGGGATTAAAAGTCCCCTGCTCTGCCAGCTGAGCTAACGGCCCGCGGGTGGCATTGTACCACGGTCTGGGACTATTCCCAACTCCATTGGCCGTTCTGGAAAATCACAACTTCACGTCCATCAGGCGTAATGCCCGTAATATCGATGTCGTCCGTGCCGATCATAAAATCGACGTGCGTGCTCGAGACGTTAACGCCATGCTCCAGGAGCTCCTCCTTGGACATGTCATACCCACCCTCGATGCATTCGGGGAAACCGACACCTAGCGCGAGATGGCAGCTAGCGTTCTCGTCATAGAGCGTATCGTAGAACAGAACACCACTTTCGCGGATCGGCGTGTTCTTGGAAATGAGCGCGACCTCTCCCAGGTGAGCAGCGCCCTCGTCAGTATCGATGATACTTGCGAGCGTTGCCTTGCCCACGCGGGCGTCGTAGTCCACCACGCGGCCGCCCTCGAACTTAATCCAAAAATCTTCGACCTTATTGCCGTGATGGATGAGCGGCATGGCCGAGTACACGATACCGTCGGCGCGCATGCGATCGGGCGAAGTGAAGACTTCCTCGGTGGGAATGTTGGGGAAGAAGGGGTGCCCATCGGGCGTCTTGCCCTTGCCGCCGGCCCACTCGTGACCTTTCGTCATGCCAATCGTCAGATCGGTTCCATTTGCCGCGTTGTAATGCAGGTAGTCGAAACGATTGTCGTTCAGGAAACGCAGGTTCTTTTCGAATGCGGCGTCATGGAGTTCCCAGTCGCTCTCTGGGTCCTGGCCATCGGCGCGCGCGGTGTGCAGAATCGCATTCCACAGCTTATAGATTGCAACCTCATCGGCGTCTCCCGGGAACACCTCGTGCGCCCAAGCCACGACCGGAGCGCCGGCGATGCACCACGGATTGATGTTGTAATCCAGTCCACGGCGGAAAACTTTGCACTGCGTATTCCTCGCCTTTGATGCCGCGGCCGGCTTGGCTGGATCGATGCCCTTGAGGGCCGCAGGATCCGCACCCTCGATAAAGACAAAGCAGGCACCATCCTGGGCCAAGGAATCCAGCTGCATGCGCTTCCACTCGGGCGTCTGCTCAAAATAGCTTTTCTCGACATGCTCGTACGTGAGCCTCGTCACGGCATCATCGGCCCAAATGACCGTCACGTGGCCGGCGCCGGCAGCATAGGCCTCCGCGACCACCACGCGCGCAAACGGCGCGCACTCGACCGGAGACTGAACGACGACCTCCTGGCCGGGCTTGACGTTTACGCCCTTGCGGACGACCAGGCGCGCGTAGTTTTTAATCTTGGGCTCCAGGGCCTTCATGCCCTCCAGAGCCTCTTCGACCGTCAGGGCAGCTCGAATCATGTGCCACTCCATCTATCTATAGAACAGTAAAAAGGCGCGCCGCAAAAACGACGCGCCTTATATCTTAGCGATAAGTATGTATGCAAACGCTACTTCTTCTTGGAGTCCTTCTTGTCCTCCTCGGCAGCCGCGCGCTCAATAAGAGCGTTGAGCTTGTTCTCGGACATGCCCTCGGCCTGCGCGCGGTACATGTTGCGCAAGGGACGAATACGAGCGAAGTCATAGATAAAGTCGCCCAAAATGATGACGTAGGACAAAACAATGCCGACCATCTGGACAGGGCTGGACACCATGCCAGCGGGAGCGAAGTACAGCGAGGCCCAAATTGCCACGACGAGCACCATGCCAATGGCGAGCACAATCCACCAGATGCGACGGCGCTTGGTGTAGTCCTCGTCCTGCTTGAGGAGGATATTCGACACCGTATAGATGCGGTCCTCCTTGGCGCGCTGCTTAGCCTTGCGGGCGCGCTTCTCCTCTTTAGAGAGGCCCTCGAGGTTCTCGCCCTTCTCGAGCTCTTTGCGGCGTGCCTTAGACGAAGCCGGCACGACGCGAACGGAGCTCGCTGCTTGGCGGGCGGGCTTAGCAGATGCGGCAGACTTGCGCGCAACCCCGGTAACTTCGTGGGATTGCGTGCGCTTGTTCGTGGCGCTACGGGTACTCACTTATGCGTTCTCCTTCATGCTTGTGAACTGGGAGCCCGTAATGATTTGGAAGGCCTCGCGATAGCGCTCGGACGTGCCATCGATGACCTCGGCGGGCAGGTGAGGGGTCTCCCCCGTCATATCCCAGTTGGCCTTGAGCCAATTGCGGACGAATTGCTTGTCGTAGCTAGGCTGGATCTTGCCCTCCTCGTAGCTGGCAGCAGGCCAGAAACGGCTGGAGTCGGGCGTGAGACACTCGTCGATCAGCGTGACCTTGCCATCGATGACACCAAACTCGAACTTGGTATCGGCGATGATGATGCCACGGGTCGCGGCGTACTCGGCAGCGGCCTTGTAGATCTTGAGTGACAGGTCGCGAATCTGCGTGGCGATGTCCTCGCCCACGATCTCGCAGCAACGCTCGAACGAAATGTTCTCGTCGTGGTCGCCGATCTCGGCCTTCGTGGACGGCGTGAACAGCGGCTCGGGGAGCTTGGAAGCCTCGGTCAGGCCCTCGGGCAGCTGAATGCCGCAGACGGTGCCGTTCTCGTCATAGGTCTTCTTGCCCGAACCGGTCAGATAACCGCGGACGATGCACTCGATAGGAATCGTCTGGGCCTTCTTGACCAGCATGGCGCGGCCTGCGAGGTAGTCACGATACTCGGCAAACTCCTCGGGGAAATCCGCCGGGTCGATGGAGACGAGGTGGTTGGGAACGATGTCGGCAAACTTATCGAACCAGAATGCCGAGATGCGGTTGAGCACCTCTCCCTTAAACGGAATCTCGTCGGGGAGAATAAAGTCGAACGCAGAAATGCGGTCGGTGGCGACCATCAGCAGGTTTTCGCCGGCATCATAGATATCACGAACCTTGCCACGGGAATCCGGACGACGCTCCATCGTTGTCACGTGAGTCACTCCTTACCTAAATACGACAGTAATGCGGGTTCTTCCCCGCATGTTTTCGCAAACTCGGAGCGGCAGGGACGAAACCCCTCCTTCACCGAATAGCGAAAAGCTAGTGCTCCATTGTAGTAGATGCCGCGTCCGCCGTGTGCTCGCGAGGCAGATGAATCGTAAAAGTCGTACCCTTTCCAAGCTCCGACTCCACGGATATGTAGCCGTGATGACGTTCGACAATCTGCTTGGTCACGGCGAGGCCCACGCCCAGGCCACCCGCCTCGCGGGCGCGACTGGCGTCGGCGCGCCAAAAACGACCGAAGATGCGCGACAAATCATCCTTGGCGATACCGATACCGGTATCAGAAACGGCAATGCTGACGTGCTTGCGGTCACTGAGCACCGACACCACGACCCAACCGCCCTCGGGGGTGTAGCGCATGGCGTTGCTCATGAGGTTGATAACACATTGCGTGATCATGTCGGGATCGGCCTCGACGACATCGTCGTGACCCTGGGTCTCGTCCGCAAAACGCAGGCGCAGATCGCGGTCGACAAACAGGCGCTCCTGGGCATTAACGATGGAACGCACGAAAGGAACCATGTCCACCGGCTCAAGGTTGAGCGGAGCCGTGCTGTTTTCCATGCGCGACAGGTCGAGCATCTGCTGCACCAGACGAGCCAGGCGACGCGTCTCGGAAGCAACGGTTTCCAAATGCTCATCGTCGGTGGGATACACGCCATCCTGCATGGCCTCGACCGTTGCGAGCATGGCCATAAGCGGCGTGCGAAGCTCGTGTGCAACGTCTGAGGTCAGGCGCTTCTCGTGTTTCATATCCTTCTCGAGCGAAGTGGCCATCTCATCGAAGGTCTCACCCAGCTGATCGATCTCGTCATCACCGCGCAGTCCCGTGCGAGCCGACAGGTCGCCGTCACGGATTTGCTTTGCGGTACTGGTGATGCGATGAATCGGCTTGGTGAGCATGCGCGACACGAGCGATCCGATAACGACCGAAATGCAGATTGCAACAACCGCGGCGAGGGCCATGGCGTTAAAGGTCTTCTCCCTAAACGCAGAGTCCGCCTTGGTGAGCAGAGCGTCGGAGCCGATGGCCCACAGCTTTACCTGTCCGACATGCTCGCCGGAAGACGTTACAATCTCGACGTTAGCAACGCTATCGGAGTCGGTTGGAGCAGACGAGACCGGGCTATGCGATGCCCTCTTGCCGCTCGTGTCGTCGGTCGTAGCCTGGTTTTCGCGTACATCGGCGGTGGCGCTTGCCGAGGGCCAGGAATCGTCATAAACGATCACGCCCTTTTTATTGACGACCTGCATACCCAGATCGTCGGAAACCAAACTCGACGTTGCGACCGTGCGCAGTTCTCCCGCGGTCCAAGAGCCGTTTTCCTCATATGAGGTTGCCAACTTCTCGGCAGCGGAATTTGCGATTTCGACGATATTGGAGCGTGTGTAATCCGAAAAGACCGTGCCC
This sequence comes from Collinsella sp., assembly GCA_048528725.1. Lineage (GTDB taxonomy): Bacteria > Actinomycetota > Coriobacteriia > Coriobacteriales > Coriobacteriaceae > Collinsella. The sequence goes on along the minus strand of DBGFLF010000058.1, from coordinate 1,000 downwards.
CACACAACAGAGACAACGCCCACCAGCACCAATACCGTCATGAGCGATGTCAGAGCAAAAGCAAGTGCCATGCGCGAGGGATAGCTCATCGTTGGCCGTGAATCGGAGCGAGGCGTGTTCCAACTAGCCTTGGAACCCGCCTCGCTCTCCTGCTTGTGCTTTTGTCCGATTTCAAAGCGCGCAGGTGTCATATGTGATTTCCCTATTTCTCGTCCGACTTATCGGTCTTGGCCGGAGCCTCGAAGCGATAGCCGACACCATGGACGGTGTAGAGCCACTTGGGCTTCTTGGGATCATCGCCCAGCTTGGCGCGAAGATTCTTCACGTGGCTATCGATGGTGCGCTCATAGCCCTCAAAGTCATACCCGAGCACTTTCTCGACCAGCTCCATGCGGTTATACACACGGCCGGGATGGCGGGCAAGCGTGGTGAGCAGCTTGAACTCGGAAGCCGTCAGATCGACTTCCTTGCCCTCGACCAAGATCTTGTGGCCCGAGATATCGATGACCAGATCGCCGAAGTCGAGCACCTCGACGGCGGGCTCGTCGGCCTGATGGGCACGGCGGAACAGAGCACGAACGCGGGCGACGAGCTCGCGCGGCGAGAACGGCTTAATCAGATAGTCATCGGCGCCGAGCTCAAGACCGATAATACGGTCCTCGATCTCGCCCTTAGCCGTCAGCATGATGATGGGGACATCCGAGGTATCGCGAATGGTGCGGCAAACGCGCTCGCCGGGAATCTTGGGGAGCATAAGGTCGAGCACGACCAGGTCGAACTGATGCTTCTCGAACTCCTCGATCGCGGACTGACCGTCGCCGACGCCCACAACCCAGTAGCCTTCGCGCTCGAGATAGGCAGCGACGGCGTCACGGATTGCCTTCTCATCCTCGACCAGCAGAATCTTTTTTGCATCTGAAGCCATAACACGGCCCCCCTGTCTCAATTAGCTAAGAACAAGCCCATTTTAACGCACCTGAGCCCGCCGGATGCCGCTATG
>DBGFLF010000057.1:0-7215 GCA_048528725.1 Collinsella sp. | reverse complement strand
GTTTGCGGGCTCGGGTTCCAAGGAAGATTATTACGATTTTGGCTTGAACTACGGTAGCGATGCTTCGTCGAGTTCGACCTCTGACGGTCTGGTCCGTCATCGCCATCGCAAGGGCGAGCGCAAAAAGCGTCACACTGGCGCCATTGTTGCCGCTGTAGTCGCGGTGCTTCTCGTTGTGCTTGGCGCAAGCGGCTTTATGCTGCTTAACTCGGCAAAGACCGTAAAGAGCGAAGCGAAGGAGGCTGTCGAGATCGTCGGTGGCCTTAAGGGCAAGGTCACGTCGGGCGATTTTTCGACGCTGCCTGACGACGCGAAGAAGATCGATGAGCTCTGTAACAGCATGAAGGCGGAGACCTCGAGCCCGCTGTGGACGGCGGCTTCGTTTATCCCGGTGTATGGCAGCGACATCAATGCGGCCCGCACCATGATCGACGCCCTGTCCGATGTCTCGAGCAATGCGCTGGTTCCCATGGCCGATAACCTTTCGCAGGCCACGCCCGGCAAGCTGTTTCAGGACGGCATGATTAACGTGTCCGCGCTGCAGGCCGTTGCCGATTCGCTTTCCGATAGCTCCAAGGTGTTCAAGAGCGCCAACGAGAAGATCCAAGGTATTGGCGATACTCATATTTCCCAGGTGACCGAGCTGGTCGATAAGGCCAAGGACGGCTTTGCCACCCTCAACGGCGCGGTTGACGCGGCGGAGAAGGTCGCCCCCGTCCTTCCCCAGATGCTCGGCGCCAACGGCCAGACGCGTAACTACCTTGTGTACGCCATGAACAACGTCGAGATTCGTGCTTGCGGCGGCTTTGGCGGTTCGCAGGGTTTGATTTCGGTCACCGACGGCCAGATGTCGATTGGCGAGTTTGTTCCCCGCATTGGACTCAGCGAGGATGAGGCGGTCGAGAGCGTCGACGAAGAGGATGAGGCGCTGTTCGGCAACCACAGTAACCTGTACAACTCGGGCAATACCTATTCGCCCGATTGGCCCCGCAACTCGCAGCGTGTTGCCGCGCTGTGGAAGTCCCAATATGGGCAGGACGTTGATGGCGTCGTCGGCATCGATCCTGTGTTCTTGCAGTACCTGCTGGGCCTTGTCGGTAATGTCTCGCTGCCCGATGGTACGGTCGTCGACGGTACCAACGCGGCGAAGGTTCTCATGCACGATGTGTATTGGAACTATCCGGTCGAGGAATCGGACGGCATCTTTGCGGCTGTTGCCAGCGCCGCCTTCGACAAGATTCTCGGTGGCATCGGTGACGTCGACGTTACAAAGCTTGTCGGTGCATTCGAGCTCGGTGCCGAAGAGGGCCGTCTGATTGCTTGGATGAGAAACGATGATGAGCAGAATGCCATCAAAGAGACGGGCATTGACGCTTCGCTACCCGATCCGGATGATCCGAGTGCCGATCCCGTTGCCGGCGTTTACTTTAACAACCTGAGCTTCTCCAAGCTCGACTGGTACCTGAACGCTGATACGCAGATTGGCCAGGGCGTCAAGAACGGCGACGGCACGTGCTCGTATCGCATCACCGTTACCCTGACGAACATCATGACGCAGGAGGAGGCAGGCAAGCTGCCCGATTACGTCGCGGCGAGCGCGCCCGATGCCGCGCGCGACGACGAGCGTCTGAATGTCTCGTTGTTTGCCCCGACGGGCGGCAACATCAGTGACCTTACGGTTGAGGGCACCCAGTTTGGTCTTGGCGCCGCTACGTGGCATGGAATTCCCTTCTATTCGGGCACCGTTGACCTGCATGCTGGCGAGACGACGACGATCACGTATACGCTGACCACGTCGGCCGAGGCGGGGGACAAGCCGCTTACGCTGCGTCAGACTCCTACATGCCAGGCGGCTCGCGACAGCGCGTCGGCGTAGGGTTTTTCTGGTAGCGCAGATAATCGAGTACCATTTTGGGGCGGACAGGCAATCTGTTCGCCCCTATTTTGTAAGGAGAGCGCATGAAGTACTTTGGCACCGACGGCTTTCGCGGTGAGGCCAACGTTGGGCTGACGGTAGAGCACGCTTATAAGATTGGCCGTTTTGTGGGCTGGTATTACGGCGCCAACCGCAGTGCTAAGGCGCGCGTCATCGTGGGCAAGGACACACGTCGCTCGAGTTATATGTTCGAGGCGGCGTTGGTGAGCGGCCTGGTCGCGAGCGGTGCGGACGCCTATATGCTGCACGTGATCCCCACGCCGGGCGTAGCGCATCAGACCGTGGAAGGCTGTTTCGATTGCGGCATCATGATCAGCGCGAGCCACAACCCGTTTTGCGATAACGGCATTAAGCTCGTCAACAGTGACGGTTTTAAGATGGACGAGGACGTACTGGAGCTCATCGAGGACTACATCGATGGCAAGAGCGAGGTGCCGCTGGCAACGGGCAACCACATCGGCGCCACGGTGGACTACATGCAGGGCCGCAACCGCTATATTGCTTCGCTCATTGCAAGTGCGAACTTTTCGCTGCAGGGCGTCAAGATCGGTATTGACTGCGCCAACGGCTCGGCTTCCTCGGTGGCCAAGCCGGTGTTTGACGCGCTCGGTGCCGACGTGCGCGTGATCAATGCCGCGCCCGATGGCTTTAACATCAACGTCGATTGCGGCTCCACGCATATGGAGCGCCTGCAGCGCCATGTGGTGGAGCAGGGCCTGGACGTGGGTTTTGCCTACGATGGCGATGCCGACCGCTGCCTGGCCGTGGATGAGCGCGGTCGCGTGGTAGACGGCGACCAGATCCTGTACGTGTGCGGCGTGTATCTGAACAAGCACGGGCGCCTCTCGGGCGGTACCGTGGTGCCGACGATTGCCAGTAACTTTGGCCTTGTCAAGTCGCTGGAGCTTGCCGGCCTGAGCGCCGTGACCAGCGGCGTGGGCGACCGTCACGTGTATGCCAAGATGCGCGAGGGCGGCTACAGCCTGGGCGGCGAGCAGACGGGCCATACGATCTTTGGCGATATCGAGCGCACGGGCGACGGCATTATGACTTCGCTGCGCGTGATGGAAGTGATTCGTGCCGAGCGCGAGACGCTCTCGCAGCTCACGGCTCCGTGCAAGTTGCTGCCGCAGGCGCAGGTGGCCGTGCACGTGGCGGACAAGGACGCCGCGCTCGAGAACATGGGCGTGCAGAACGCCATCGCCGAGGCCGAGGCTGCGCTGGCAGGCGAGGGCCGCGTGCTCGTGCGCAAGAGCGGAACCGAGTCGGTGATTCGCGTTTTGGCCGAAGCCCCCGACCAAGCCGCCGCCGACGCCGCCATGAAGCGCATCGCCAACGCGCTCGAGGCTCTGTAAGGTAGTCATTGGGGACGTTCTTAAACGACTAGGTGGAAAGGGGACGCTGCGGATTGGTTCCGCGGCGTCCCCTTTGCGTTGGCGTGTCGGTTATGCCTTACAGCTCGTAGAGCGTGGTGAACTTGTCCTGCAGGTAGCTGCAGTAGTAGCGGGCATCGAACGCCATGCCGCACGCGCCCTTGATGAGCTCCGGCGCGTCCTTGGCGCGGCCCCACTGCCAAATGTGCTCGCCCAGCCAGGCACGGACTGGCGCCAGGTCACCGCTCGCGCAGGCGCCGTTAAGGTCGACGCCGTCGCGGCACATGGCCGGCACAAACATGGCGTCGTAGGCACTGCCCAGCGCATACGTGGGGAAGTAGCCAAACGAGCCGCCGCTCCAGTGCGTATCCTGCAGGCAGCCGTGCGTGTCGTCGGGAACGGGAATGCCCAGGTACTCGTCCATAAAGTGGTTCCAAAGCGCGGGGATGTCCTTGGCCGTGGCCTCGCCGGCAAACAGCATGCGCTCGATCTCGTAGCGCACCATAACGTGCAGCGGATAGGTGAGCTCGTCGGCCTCGGTGCGGATCAGCGACGGCTGTGCGATGTTCACGGCGTGGTAGAGCGTGTCCTCGTCGACGTCGCCGTAGACCTCGGGCGCGTGACGACGCAGCACCTCGAGCAGCGGTCCCATAAAGGCGCGGCTGCGGCCCACGGTGTTCTCAAAGAAGCGGCTCTGGCTCTCGTGGATGCCCATGGAGGTGCCACCCTCCAGGCACGTGCGCGCATAGGCGGGGTTCACGCCCAGCTCGTACATGGCGTGACCTGCCTCGTGGATGATGCTGAAGACGTTGGAGATACAGTCGTTCTCGTAGATGTGCGTCGCGATGCGCGCATCGCCCACGGCAAAGCCCTCGCTAAACGGATGCTCGGTAAAGGCAAGCGTGGTGTCGTCCAGGTTAAGACCGACGAGCTTCATCAGGTCGAAGCTCATGGCTCGCTGGGCGGCCTCGGGCACATGCGCGTGCAAAAAGTCGGCAGCGGGCTGCTGGCCGCGCTCGCCGATGGCGTGCACGAGCGGCACGACCGTGGCCTTGACCTCGTCGCAAAACGCGTCGAAGCTCTTGGCAGAAAGACCACGCTCGTACTGGTCGAGCCAAACGTCGTATGGGTCGCGCTGGGGGTCCATGAGCTCTGCCTGATGCTTAAGTTGGGCGACGATCTTGTCCACATAGGGCTCAAAGCTCGCCCAGTCATTGGCCGTCTTGGCCTTGTGCCACACGGCATCGGCCTCGCAGGTGAGCCTGGTCCAGGCCTCGGCCTCCTCGGTGGGGATGACGCTTGCCTCGCGCTGGTCGCGACCGAGCACACGGATCTCGTCGAGCAGCTGCGGGTCGTCGATTTTGCCGCCGGCGACGGTCTTGCGCGCTAACGAGCGTACGAGCTCAACAGACTTCTCGCAGGTCAGTAGCTTGTGATGTTCGCCGGCAAGCGTGCCCATGGCGTCGGCACGGGCGGCAGCGCCGTTGGCAGGAGCAATCGTCGCTCCATCGAACTCGGCAATCTTGAGCAGGTACTCGCGAGTCCACAGCTTGCCCTCGAGTTTGCGGAACTTTTTGACGGCCTTGTCGACTTTAGCGGCCTTGACGCCCTTGGCGGCCTTTGCCACGGCTGCCTTGGCCTTCTTATCGAGTTTCTTTCCCATACCGTATCCTTAATCTCGCAGGCCGAGCGTCGCAAGCGGGTGCGCGGCCAGTTTGCACAGCTACCTGCCTTGTACCCAGCGCGAACAAAACGGAACGCGGCGATGCGCTCGCGAAATGTGTTATCCTATAGCCCAATGCGTTGACGGAGAGGGTTTTGCCCGCCGCGTCGCCGGCAAGAGAGGGAAGGTCATGGGCTGCAAGCCTTCCTGCGGTGGCAAGGGCCAAGCGTTCACTCCCGAGCAGCGACCTCAACGGGCGCGCGGCTAGCGGCAGCGAGGCCCCAGTAGGGAAGCCGTGAGCCTCGCGATAAGGGGCGCAGAGTGGGCGCGGCGGGCCAGACATCCGCCGGGTCAAACAAGGTGGTACCGCGGAATTTAACCGTCCTTGGGCAATGCACATGCCCGAGGGCGGTTTTTTGTTACCGAACCGGGCCGCGCATCCGCAGCATCGGGCGGCGTCAGCCGTCCCGGAGCGCGGATGCGCGAGAGACGAAAGGGAAGACATGAGTCTGATTGATGATCTGGTCAAACTCGAGGAAGAGGCCAAGGAGCTCGTCGCAGGCGCCGACGACGCCGAGAAGCTCGAGGCCGCGCGCGTCGCGCTGCTCGGCCGCAAGGGCCGCATCACCGGCCTGATGCGCATGATGGGCAAGCTCGCCCCCGAGGATCGTCCCGTTATGGGCAAGCGCGCCAACGAGATGCGCCAGCTGATCGAGGGCATGCTCGACGAGCGCACGACCGAGATGAAGGCCGCCGCCCTTAAGCACGCACTCGAGCACGATGCCGTCGACATCACGCTGCCGGGCATCCGTCCGCAGATCGGTCACCAGCACCTGATCAAGCAGATCATCGAGGAGGCCGAGGACATCTTCTGCGGCATCGGCTACACTGTCGAGTCCGGCCCCATGGTCGACACCTCCTACTACAACTTCACGGCGCTCAACGCCCCCATGGATCACCCGAGCCGTTCGGCCCGCGACACGTTTTACGTGGTCGACAACAACCCCGGCAGCGTTGCGCACCCCGAGGCGCACGCCCACGGCGAGTCCGACGTGCTGCTGCGCACCCAGACCTCGGGCGTGCAGATCCACACCATGGAGTCGCAGAAGCCGCCCATCTACATGATCTGCCCGGGCACCGTCTACCGTCCCGATACGGCCGATGCCTGCCACCTGCCGCAGTTTAACCAGATCGAGGGCCTGGTCGTGGACGAGGGCATCACCTTTGGCGACCTTAAGGGCACGCTCGACTACTTTGTTAAGTGCATGTTTGGCGAGGACCGCAAGACGCGTTACCGCCCGCACTTCTTCCCCTTCACCGAGCCCAGCTGCGAGGTGGACGTGAGCTGCCACGTGTGCGGCGGCAAGGGCTGCAACTTCTGCAAGCACAGCGGCTGGATCGAGATCCTGGGCTGCGGCATGGTCGACCCCAACGTCCTTATCAACTGCGGCATCGACCCCGAGAAGTATACCGGCTTCGCCTTCGGCATTGGCGCCGAGCGCGTCGCGGCCCTGCGCTACGACCTGCCCGACCTGCGCACGTTGATGACGGGCGATATGCGCTTCTTGAACCAATTTTAGGCTTGCCCAGGCACCCCATCTTGGCGTTCAAACCGTCGCTCGCGTACCTTTAGTACGCGTCGCTCCTCTTTCACGCCAACCTGGGGTACCTGGACAACCCTAAGGCGAACGTCTTCATTTGATATTCCTCCCTTTGCGGAGATTAAGAACTAGGAGAGCTACATGCGCGTTTCTTACGACTGGCTCAAGACCATGATCGATATTCCGGAGGATCCCAAGACCCTTTCGGACGAATATATCCGTACCGGCACCGAGGTCGAGGCGATCGACACCGTGGGCGAGTCCTTCGACCACGTGGTGACTGCCAAGGTGCTCACCAAGACCCCACACCCCGATAGCGACCACATGTATGTGTGCTCGGTCGACGTGGGCGACAAGAACCTCGACGCCGACGGCAACCCCGCTCCGCTGCAGATCGTCTGCGGCGCGCAGAACTTCGAGGCCGGCGACCACATCGTCACGGCAATGATTGGCGCTGTCCTGCCCGGCGACGTCAAGATCAAGAAGAGCAAGCTTCGCGGCGTCGTGTCCATGGGCATGAACTGCTCTGCGCGCGAGCTCGGCCTGGGCGGCGACCACTCCGGCATTATGATCCTGCCCGAGGACACGCCCTGCGGCATGCCGTTTGCCGAGTACGTGGGCTCGAGTGATACCGTGCTCGAC
>DBGFLF010000056.1:0-2151 GCA_048528725.1 Collinsella sp. | reverse complement strand
CGGGTCAACCTGCAGTGCGGCCCGAACCCCGTGAGGGCCGGCGCCTTTAGACGCGTGCCGGAAATCCAAGGGTTATACCCTAAGAGCAAACCACCCCTTTTAGGGGTGGTTTTGATTTCACGTCACCTTGTCTCAAATGCGGCCCGCTCGCTGACTTATGCTCAACCTGCGGCGCCATTTTGCTTGAAGGCACCTTGCTCGCTCTGGCGGGTTTTCGCTGTCGGTGCCATAGCATCGGCGTTGCTGTGGCTGTCGGAAATGATCCGTTGTCGCAAGGGGCAGGTTTCCTTTGCACCAGTTTCTGTCGAGTCGGTGCTCTTTGCGGGTTGCCCGTATAATGGTTTGCGTATGAACCGCAACCAAGGAGTTCCAGTTTATGGACCAGAGCCTTTTTAAATTCGACCTGATCGCCGAGGACCCGACGACGCATGCGCGTGCCGGCGTGCTGCACACCCCGCACGGCGACATCGAGACACCGATCTTCATGCCCGTGGGCACCAAGGCAAACGTCAAGGGCATTCCTACCGAGACCGTCAAACAGCTCGGCGCCCAGATCGTGCTTGCCAATACCTATCACCTGTCCATGCGTCCCGGCGAGGACACCATCGCCGAGCTGGGCGGCCTGCACAAGTTTATGAACTGGCACGGCCCTATCCTCACCGACTCGGGCGGTTTCCAGGTCTTCAGTCACAACGATGCCGTCAAGCTCACTGACGAGGGCGTGCGCTTTATCGTCAACGATTACGACGGCCGCCACGTGTTCTGGACACCCGAGGACAACATGGAGATCGCCATGAAGCTCGGCTCCGACATCTGCATGCAGCTGGACCAGTGCCCGGGCTATCCCGCCACGCGCGCCTACGTTGAGCGCGCCGTTGAGCTGTCGAGCATGTGGGCCGAGCGCTGCTATAAGGCGCATACCCGCGACGACCAGGCACTCTTTGGCATCGTTCAGGGCGGCATGCACCTGGACCTGCGCTTGCGCTCGCTGCGCCATCTGGAGGAGTGCGGCGACTTCCCCGGTTACGGCATCGGCGGCTACTCGGTGGGCGAGGACCACGAGACCATGTTCGAGACCCTGGCACCGCTCGTAAGCGAGTACATGCCCAAGCACAAGCCGCGCTACCTGATGGGCGTCGGCAACCCCACCACCCTCGTGCGCGGTGTGGGTGTGGGCATCGACATGTTCGACTGCGTGCTACCGACGCGCACCGGCCGTATGGGCACGGCGTTTTCGAGTGAGGGTCGCCTCAACTTCCGCAACGCGCGCTTTGCGCACGACGACGGCCCCATCGATCCCACCTGCACCTGCCCGGTGTGCACGGGCGGTTACAGCCGCGCACTCATTCGCCACATGGTCACGCAGAAGGAGATGCTCGGCGGCATTCTGCTGTCGATGCACAACATCTACTACCTGCTCAACCTTATGCAGCGTGCCCGTCAGGCCATTATCGAGGGCCGTTACGGCGCATTCGTGAGCGATTGGATGAATAGTCCTGCCGCGGTGGATTACTAAGGGCGACAGGCGCGCTTACAGAGCGTGGGCAACGGCAAAGGCTGAGCGGCAGCCGCTCGTCACATTCGCTGACGTCGGCTGCGCGACCGCTGACCGATGCCTTGCAAGCGCATAACGCATCGTGGGTACCATACCGAATAGTTGATGTTCGGGCGGGTGTTTGACGCATGGCGTCGACCCCGCCCGCTTTTCTTTTTCTCGATAGGAGTACCCATGATTAAGAATGAGAACGTCGAGGGCGAGCCCGCCTACGACGAGACGTACCGCCGCGGCCCCGTGGTTATGCGCGGCCCCATGATTCCTAAGGACAACACCTACGCCAACCTGCTGGCGCCCGAAGATTCAACCGACTGGTTGCATGCCGATCCGTGGCGCGTCCTTCGTATTCAGGCAGAATTCGTCGATGGCTTTGGCGCGCTTGCCGAGCTTGGTCCTGCGGTGACCATCTTCGGCAGCGCCCGCACGCCCAAGACCGATCCGCTCTACAAGGCGGCGCGCACAGTCGGCCGTAAGATTGCCCAGCGCGGCGTGGCGGTTATCACCGGCGGTGGTCCTGGTGTCATGGAAGCGGCTAATAAGGGGGCGGCGAGCGTCAACGGCAAGTCAGTTGGTTTGGGCATTGAGCTGCCGCACGA
>DBGFLF010000055.1:0-1682 GCA_048528725.1 Collinsella sp. | reverse complement strand
CTTCGTGAGCGACGGCAGCACATAGAGGGTGCACAGGTCGCCGCTCGAGCCGAGCAGGTCGGACAGCAGGCGCTCAAAATAGCCCGCATGGATCTTTTCGCGCAGCGCGTCGAACACGGCGGCGTTGTCGATATACGCCAGCGGATCGCCGCCGTAGAGCCAGCTGTCAAACGCGCGGCAGGCAAGCTCCACGCCGTAGGGCTCGGTGATCTCGCGGTTGGTGAAGGCAAAGCGCTCGAGCGACGCCGAGAGCGCCGCGCGGTCGAGCCCGGCTGCGAGCATATCGCGCGCGACCTCCGCCGCAAGGGTCTTGACCTTGTCAAAGGCGTCTCTGGTCGTGTTGCGCACGATGAGCGCGGCGCTCGGCTGATAAATGCCGTCAGAGATCTCAAGCGTCACGTCCTGCGCAAGACCGCGCTCGAGGAATGCGCGCTTGAGCGGCGCCTCATTCGAGCCGGTGAGATAATCCGAGAGGATCTTGGCTGCATAGACCGTCTCCACGTCGTCATAGCGGCACAGGAGCTTGGAGAGGCTCATATGGCAGAGCGTCTCCTCGCCGGGCATCGCCTCATAGTACACCGTGGCCTCGTCCGTGCGGGGCTGCTGCACCGTGAAGTCGAAGTCCGGAGCGCGGTATGCATACTGCGACAGGTACTCCGCGTCAATATAGGCGAGCACGCGCTCAATGTCCATGTGGCCGTCGAGGAAGATGCGCGCGTTTGACGGGTGGTAAAAGCGCTTGTGCGCGGCGATGAACTGCGCATAGCTCAGCTCGGGGATGTGCTCCGGCTTGCCGCCGCTCGAAAACCCGTAGCAGGTGTCGGGATACAGCAGCCGGTCCGTCCCCTCGCCGATGACGCGCTCGACATCGGCATAGGCGCCCTTCATCTCGCTGAAGACGACGCCGTTGTAGTACGGCTGCGCCTGCTCGCCGTCAAACTCGTAGTGCCAGCCCTCCTGCATGAAGATCTCGGGCTTTTCGTAGATGTTCGGGCAGAACACGCCGTCGAGATACACGCGCATGAGGTTGAACAGATCCTGCTCGCTGCGGCTGGAGACCGGGAAGATGGTCTTGTCGCTGTAGGTCATGGCGTTGAGGAAGGTCTGCATCGAGCCCTGCAGCAGGGACACGAACGGCTCCTTGACAGGAAAGCGCTTCGAGCCGTTGAGCACGCTGTGCTCCAGGATGTGGAACACGCCGGTGTCGTCCTCCGGCAGGGTCTTGAAACCGATGCAGAAGGTCTTGTTCTCGTCGTCGCGGTCGAAGTACAGGAGCTCCGCTCCGCACTTCTTGTGCCGCATGGTGTACAGCGTCGCCGCCTTGGAGGCGACGTACTGCTTCTTTTCCAGCTCGAAGCCGCAGCAGATATCGCCGGGCTGAGCGTCGGTAAGCTTCACATTTTCTCTGATCATGGTTCCCTCGCTGACATCAAAGTGATTTGCTGAACATTTGATAGTATGCATTGCTCGCGCGCAGCTCATCCGCATGCCGGCGGCTTTGACCGTGCCGTCGCGCATGACGATGACGTAGTCGGCGCGCTTGGCCGCCTCATAGCTGTGCGCGATCATGACGGTCGTGCGATCCTTCATGAGCCGGTCCATCGCCTCGGTGACGAGCGCGGTGCTCGTGGCGTCGAGGTTGCTCGTCGCCTCGTCGAGCAGGAGGTAGTCTGCGCTGCGCA
>DBGFLF010000054.1:0-3490 GCA_048528725.1 Collinsella sp. | reverse complement strand
CCTGCAACCCACTGATTACAAATCAGTTGCGCTACCGTTGCGCCACACTGGCACACTTGGCGCTTTCACGCGAAGCCAGTTAAGAATAAAGGAATTGCGGACGGGGCGCAACAGGCCGCACGGCGTTATACAAATATGCAAAATCCAGCAACAACGCGTACCAGGCCCGTTCATTTCTGTCAGTGCGCCCTCAATCTTAAAACCATTCGCCAGAACGAATAGTTTTAATTACAATTGCTATATATAAAACTATTCGTTCTGGCGAAGGGTTTCGCGATGCTTACTACCAAAGAAGCCGCCGAGCTGCTCGGCATCACTCCGCGCAGGGTGCAGGAGCTCATAAAAAACGGAGCACTTGATGCCCGCAAGGCTTCTGGTGTATGGCTCATCGACAAAGACAGCGTCGACACGCGACTCCGTTCCGTGACCAAAACGGGGGGACGTCCCCGCCGCGGCCACGGTAAGAGCGAGATCGCGTTCACCCTCATGAATCGCACGCACGAAGTCGCTCAGCTGGTCTACAGCACATCGCGAAAAGACTTTACCCATATCGGCGCCGACATCGATTACGCCCACGCCCCTATTGGAGTATTTGGCCCTAATAGCCCCACATCGCTCGACTCTTTCCGCACTTGGTGGCGTGGCCGCGGTATCCCGCTCGCACGCATTGGGCTAGCCTCCCTGCTTGCAGAAGCCGCAGTTGATGTTCCCGATGAACTCGTACAGCGAAATCTTGGCCTCTCCTTATCCGACCAGTATTGGATTAGGCCCCAAGACTCCGGTCTCGCGTGGAAAGATATTAATTTCTTCAATAATGCTTTTGATGACGTCTCGCTAACCATTGCACCCTTCGCCCCAGAGGGCAAGGCAGCTGCTGCCAAGCCCGACAACACCTCGGACGGCAATCTTCAAAAGTACTGGACATGCGAGGGTGACCGTCGAATCCTCCACAAGGCAGGTGCGCATCTAAACCAGGAACCCTATAACGAGATGGTGGCGACCGCACTCCACCGTCGCATCCTAAACGCCTGCGATTATGTGCCTTACTCGCTCGAAGGCGCGGGTACTTCCGCCTTGAGCACATGCAATGTCTTCTTAACTGACGAAGAAGAATATGTCCCTGCGTTCTATGTAAACCAGCATGCAAATGCAGACGAGCGACTAACCGATTACGAACGGTATGTAGCAAACTGCGAAGAGCTTGGAGCGACAGATATAAAAGACGCCCTTGACCGCATGATCGTGTGCGACGACATCATCGCCAACTATGACCGCCATTGGCGTAACTTTGGCCTTGTGCGAAACGTAAACACGCTAGCCTGCAGACCAGCCCCCATCTTCGATTCGGGCTCATCACTCTGGTGCAACATATCACTAGAAGAGCTTAGGGCGGGAGAGCACAGTTTTACCAGCGCACAATTTCATTCAAGCCCCGCCAAACAAATGTTGCTCGTCGAGGACATGGGCTGGTTTGACGGCGACAAACTCGAAGGCTTCGTTGACGAGGCAATCGAGATTCTGTCCAGAAACGACGCGCTCACGGCAAGGCTGCCATATCTAAAAGAGGCGCTTACATGGCGCCTCCGTAGAATGATCGACATCGCTGAATGGAGTTAGCGAGACAGCGTCGCGCCGTCAGCTCCCCTACCGTCCGCGCAGGGCCTTGAGCTTGGCCAGCGCCTCGGGGCTCAGGCGGCTGCCCAAGGTCATCTTGATCTGCGGAGCTTCCTCTGCCTCGTGAACGTCGTTATCGATCTGTTTGATCTCGTCCACCAGCATACGGCTCGAGATGCGCGTAACGCCCTTGCCCATGACGACGGCCTGGATCGTGCCGTCGCTCGATACCACGGAGCACGCGCGACCTTCCTCGCGTGCCTCGATGCAGAGCTTCTGCACCACGGTATCGGCAGAGACGCCCGTCGGCGAAAACTCGATGCGCACGCCGCGGGCCGGCAGGTTGGGGCGCTCGCTGGAGATATTGCCCGCGCCGTCGAACACGATCACGGCCTCGTAGCGGCCCTGGGCAAACGCGGCGACGTCGTTGATGAGTGCAGTTCGCGCCATATCGTGGACGTCGCTGGAATACGGATCGTCGGAATGGTCGTAGACGAGCTTTTCGTAGCGCGGCGTGCAGTGAATCACGTTGTAACCGTCGACCACCAGCAGCTCGGGCTTATTGGAGTGCACCGTCGAGACCGGATCGGCGATGGCCTGCGCAAACGCATTGCCGCCCACGCCATAGGTCGCGGCCGAAACAATCGGCTTGGCCGAGCCCTCGCCAAAGCGCTTGGCCTTGGACTTGGCGCGGTTCTTCTTGGACATGCGCTACTCCTCCCCCATGAGCTCGCCGGCATTGCGGCGCAGCCACTCAAAGCACAGCGCGGTGGTCGCCTGGGCAACGTTGAGACTCTCGGTCATTCCGCGCTGGGGAAGCTTAGTCAAAAAGTCGCATTTCTCGAGCACAAGACGCGAGATGCCGTCGCCCTCGGAACCCATGACGAGCGCAACGCGGCCCTCGAAGGGGGCGTCCCAGCAACTGCCTTCGGCGTGCTCGGAGGCGCCGCCCACCCAAAAGCCGGCGGCCTTGAGGTCATCGAGCGCACGGGCGATATTGGGAACCTGCGCGATGGGCAGGTGCATGACGGCGCCGGCAGAAGTCTTGTAGCTGCCGACGGTCACACCGGCGGCGCGCTTGTTGGCAATGATGACGCCCGCCGCGCCCACGACCTCGGCGGAGCGCACGATGGCGCCAAAGTTGCCGTCGTCGGTCACATGGTCGAGCACGACGACGAGCGCCGGACCGTCGCCCGCACGGTCGAGGATATCGGCAACATCGGCATAGGGGAAATTGCCCACCTCGAGCGCAATGCCCTGGTGAGCGCCATGGCTCGACAGCGCATCAAGCTGCGCGCGCGGCACATACTTAATGCGGACGCCTGCAGCGTTGAGGTCGTCGACCAGGCGCGACAAGGCGGCATCGCGCTCCCCGCCCTCAGCGATGAGCGCGCACTTGACGGGAAAGCCGGTACGCAGCGCCTCGGCGGCAGCACGGCGACCTTCGATAAACTCGCCCTTGGGAACCTGGACGTTATCGCGGCTACGCTCGCGCTGCGGGCGAGCAGCCTGTGAGCGCTCGCGCTGGCCCTTGGGAGCGGCAGCGCGGTCGTTGCGGCGAATCGGACGCGAGCCAGAAGCAGCCTGCTTGCCTCCACGCGATGCACGCTTGCGATTGTCGGCCATAAAACGGCCTCCTTTAAATACTTTTCAAACAGGACAAAAGAAGCGACCGCTTAAGACGAATAGCTCAAGCGGTCGGTACGGGTTTTCCAAGTGCCCGAGATTGCCGTGAAAGAGGAGCGACGCGTACTTGAGTACGCGAGCGACGGTTTGAACGGCAAGGTCGGGTGCTTGGGAAACCCGCGGGGATTAGAGAGATTTGATACGGGTGCCGGCGGCGGTATCCTCAATGGTGAGGCCCAGGTCCTTGAGC
>DBGFLF010000053.1:0-6305 GCA_048528725.1 Collinsella sp. | reverse complement strand
CATCGCCTGTATGCCGAGACGGCCATTACCGCTATCACGGCGCAAAACACGCTGGGCGTCACAGCGGTCCAGGACATCTCCCCCGATATCGTCGCCGCGCAGATTGACGCCGTCTTTGACGATATCCGCCCGAGCGCCGTCAAGATTGGCATGGTTTCGTCTGCCGAGATCATCGAGGTCATCGCCGACCGCTTGAGCGCTTGGGACGCGCAGAACATCGTGGTCGATCCCGTCATGGTCGCCACCTCGGGCGCTCGACTCATTGCCGAGGATGCCTCCGAAGCACTCACCCGCTGCCTGTTCCCGTTGGCGACGGTTATCACGCCCAACATTCCCGAGGCCATGGCACTGCTCGACTATGAGGTCGATTCCGAGCGCACGCAGCAAAATGCCGCTATGCTTCTCACCCGCCGCTTTGGATGCGCGGCCCTCGTTAAGGGCGGGCATTTTGTCAATGAGGCCAACGATGTGTTGGCCGAGCCCGCGCCGCTCGATGACGAGGGCAACCACCTGGGCGACCCGCTCACCACGTGGTTCCGTCACAAGCGCATCGAGACCAGCAACACGCACGGCACCGGCTGCACGCTCTCGTCCGCTATCGCCTGCGCGCTGGCACAGGGCATGGATCTCGCCGATGCCATCAACGCCGGCAAGGCCTACCTAACGGGTGCCCTCGCCGCCGGCCTGGACATGGGCAAAGGCTCCGGCCCCGTCAACCACATGTGGCAGTACTAAAACCCACAGTCAAAACCACCACAAAGGGGACAGGCACCTTTGTGGTGGTTCCCGCAAATATCTCGATCTGTAACAGTTAGAGTCCATTTCTAGGTCTACCTGTTACAGATCGAGATTTTTTATTCGCACCCTTTTATTTATCTCAATCTGTAACAATTACTCGGCAAAATCAACCCCAGATGTTACAGATCGAGACAAACAAACGTCCCAAACCACCGCAAAGATGGCTGTGGTGGTTTGGGGTCGGACTACTCACCGAGCATCTCTTGGAGCTTGGCCGCCACGGCGTGGCCCAGGCTCTCGTGACCCTCGGGCATCAAGTGCAGATAGTCAATATCGCCCGGCTCGGCAAAGTCGGCGGCATTCATAAAGTCGCAGCCGAGCTGCTCGGCCACCCACGCGTAGTACTCGGCAAAATGCTCCGACGCCTCCACGGCATGCTCGCCAAACTCGGTCATATACACATCGGCAATCTGCGGCTTAATCTTGATGGGAGCCACCAGCAGAATGCGCGGGCAGGGTGCGGCATCAGTCCACGGAAACACGCGGACCGTGCGAACGAGTGCCATGGCACCGTCAGCGATATCGGTGGCCGTTACGTTAAAAGCGGTCTTGCAGTCGTTAGTGCCCAGCATAATCACAATGGCATCCAGCGGCTTATGCGACTCCAGCAGCATCGGCAGCGCGCGAATGCCGTTGAGGTTGGTGTCCAGATGGTACATATCGTCGCGCACCGTCGTGCGGCCGTTCAGGCCCTCCTCGATCACATGCCAGCCCTCGCCCAGATCGCGCTGGGCCACACCGCACCAGCGCACATCTTGCGCATAGCGCACCGCGGTGCCGTCGCGCATACCCGCCGGATCGTAGCCATACGTGTTGCTGTCGCCAAAGCACAGAACGTTTTTCATCTTGAACTCCTCACTCAGTAAAAAGCCGTCAGGAGCAGCTCCTCCCGCCGGCTTGGCATGTCACATCGCGCGCGTCGCCCTACAGGTACTTGCGCCAATCGTCCTCGTCCTCATCGTCCTCGGCAGCGGACTTCGCCTGCTCGGCAGCACGGGCAGCCGCGGCGCGGGCGGCAACTTGGGCATAGGACTCCTCGTTGCGCTCGGGGAAGCTCGCCAGCACGTGCTCGAACTTGGCGAAGTCCTCGTCCCAGCGCGTAGAGGGCACGGCGAAGAAGACCTGCTTGACCTTAAAGTCGCCCGACGCGAGCTCCTTGCGGAAGAGCTCTGCCACAGCCTCGGCGTCAAAGCCGTTGTTGTCGCAGCCCCAAGCGCCCAGCACGAGCTTCTCGCGGCCCAGCTCATCGCAGATGGCAAGAACAAAGCGGATACGGTCGTGCAGTGCGTCCAGCAGGGCGTCGTCGCTCACGCGGTACTCCTGGCGGGCACGCTTGACGTTGGGCGCTGCGGCCACGATCACGTCGGCGTACGCATGCACGTGGTTGCGGCCGAATCGCACGGCGGGCACCACCAGGGCGCGGTTACGGTAGAGCTCGCAGTTGATGTTGCGGCGACGGTTCTCGCCGTACCACTTGCGCTGCTTGTCGAGCACGTTGTACAGGTACGAATCGGCGCAGAGCGTGGCCTCCTGGCCCAGATAGCCCTGGATATAGCCGCCGCCCGGATTGGTAAACGAGGCAAAGGCGAGCACGGCCATATCGCAGAACTGCGCATAGCCACGGCCGTTGTCTAGGATGGCCTGGGTGGCGGAAGCGTCGAGCACGGTGACCTCGGGCAGAACCGGAGCGGGTTCCTCGGCAGGCGCAGGCTCGGCGGCATCCTCGGCGGGTGCAGGCTCGGCCGCAACCTCGGCCTCAACCGCAGCTTCGACCTCGGCGGCGTCGACCTCGGCGGTCTCGGCGGCATCGACCTCGGCGGTCTCGGCGGCCTTCGTCTCCTCGACAACCGCCTCCTCAGCAGCCACGACCGCCTGGGCCTTGGCCTTCATCGCCGCGACAAAGCCGGCAGGCATACCGTCGAACTCACGCACGCCGGCAAGCGAGCGCTCGATATCCTTGGCGCAGGCCTCGGACACAGCCGCCACATGACGCTCGGCAGCCTTGGCGCGAGCCTCACGCTTAGGGTTCGGCTGCCCCGCGCGGTTGGGCCTGCGGTTACGGTTCCTGTTGTCGACGTCTGCCATAAGTGGTCACCTTTCCTGTCGCTGCCGCTATCGGCTTTTCCCATCCATGATACCCCGCCACGCATAAAAAAGGCGGCCCCGAAGGACCGCCTTTCGCATCGTTTTACCGTGTCCGGCAGGAAGCGTCGCAATGCCGCGTTTTAATCGCGACGGCCGAGGATATTCAGAATGCGCAAGAACACGTTGATAATATCGACGAACAGGTTAGAGGCCATAAGCACGGCGTTGGGCAGCGTGGGCGGCACCGTCGTTGCCACATAGGTGTCGTAGCCGATGAAGCCGGCGAACACCACAATCACGATCAGGTCGGTGATGGACTGCGAAACGCCCATGAACATCAGCACGATCTCGACCAGAATCGTGGCAAGCAGGATGCCAAAACCAATGCCATACACACGCTGGAAGAACTTGGGGAAGGTCACGCCCAGCGCACCGAAGACAAAGGTGATGGCGGCCGTGGCGATAAAGGCGGTGTTGATGGTGGGCAGGTCGTAGTTGGCAAGGCCAAACGACGCGGTCAGGCCAAAGGTGCTCGCAAAGATCACATAACCCATGAGCGACAGGCCCACGGACTGTTTGCTGGCAGCAGCCGACATCATGACGATGCCGACGATAGTCAGGATAAACGAGCCAAAGACCAGCGGCAAAGCGGCGCCGCTCATCATCATGCGCGCAAACGACATGGTGCTCGTAAAGTAAGCACCGACGCCCATGGCGCAAAAGCCCAAAAAGATCAGGGCAGACATGGCAAGATTATACGCACGCGGCGACATCTCCTTGGCACGGCTTGCGCCGGTTTCGATGGGGCCGTTCTGATAGCCCTGAATATCGTTCATAATTTCGTCCTTTCAAAAGCGCCGCGACAGCGCAGTAGCTGACAAGATTCCTGTCATTGTACCCGAATGCCGTACGTCCTTACCTACGGCGCTCGCCCTCAAGCGTACGATCAAAGGCCCAGACCCACCAACGCATCACGTGTGCCTGCGAGCCGTCTGCCCGCTCGCGCGTCTGGTCCTCCAGATACAACTCGGTCGCGTGCCCGCCAAAACGCACCTTATATGTTGCCGTACGGATGCCGTGGACCATCAGGCCAAACCCGGTGGTCGAGATAATTTCGTCGATCGTAAAACAACGGCCGTCGACCCAGCAGACGGTGACCGGCACGACCTGTCCGCCCGCGAGGATGCGGGCCACGACGTCCACATACTGCTTGTGCACGCGCCGAGTTTTGCCGTCTGTCTGTCGATATTCCATGCCTCCTATTATCGAACGCATGTTTGCATGTTGTAAAGCGAACAGACTGTGGTTTTGGAGTGTCGTAGTAATCGCACGTGTCCGCATGGCGTGTTAGCAAAAAGAACACCCGCGGTCAACAGGGCTAATATTCAATTTTAGTGCCAAAAAGTTCACTTCTCCCATCAGAACTCGGTAAAGAGACCCGCAGGAGGTGATACGATTTATCATGTTTTTGTAACGTGTCTGTAAACTTCGAGAAAGCCCATATATGGACGTAACGTTCTCAACCTTCCTCGGCCAAATTGTGTCGAACCCAGTCCTTGCCGTCACCGTGATCCTCGCGTTGGGCGCCATCTTCGTCAATGGATGGACCGACGCGCCCAACGCCATCGCGACCTGCGTCACTACGCGTTGCATGCCCGCCCGCGCCGCCATTCTCATGAGCGCCGCATTCAACTTCCTCGGCGTGCTCATCATGACGCACTTTAACGCGAGCGTCGCCAACACCATCTCACATATCGTCGACTTTGGCGGAAACAGCACCATGGCGCTCGCCTGCCTATGCGCGGCGCTGTTCTCCATCGTCGTCTACGGCGCCACAGCATCGCGTTTTGGCATCCCCACCTCGCAAAGCCACAGCCTTATCGCCGGCCTGACCGGTGCCGCCATCGCCCTCGGCGGTGCGAGCAGCGTCAACGTCCACGAGTGGATGAAGGTCATCTACGGCCTGGCGCTCTCCATAGGCCTGGGCTTTGTCATGGGCTGGGTCCTGTGCAAGCTCGTCTCGATTCTTTTCGCCGCCGCCAACAGGCGACGTGCCAATGTCTTCTTTAAATACGCTCAGATCGCGAGCGCCGCGGCCATGAGCTTTATGCACGGCGCGCAGGATGGACAGAAGTTCATCGGCGTGCTCTTTTTAGGCGTGGCCTTTGCCAGCGGCCAGACGAGCGTCGGCGATGCAGGCATCCCCATCTGGATTATGCTGCTGTGCTCGGCCACTATGGGCATCGGCACCAGCGTGGGCGGCGAGCGCATCATCAAGTCCGTCGGCCAGAGCATGGTCAAGCTCGAAAAGTACCAGGGCTTCTCCGCCGACCTGGCGGGCGCCGCGAACCTGCTGCTTGCCACCCTTACCGGCATCCCCGTGTCCTCCACACACATCAAGACCTGCGCCATCATGGGCGTCGGTGCCGTCAAGCGCCTCTCGGCCATCAACTTCGGCGTCGTCAAGGACATGATGTTCACCTGGTTCTTCACCTTCCCTGCCTGCGGACTCATCAGCTTTGTCATGGCCAAGCTGTTCATGATGTTCCTCTAATCAAACCGAGCGTCCATCCGGACCGCAACACTTCGCCCACCCGTCTTCGCCTCGAAAGGACCCACCCATGGCAAAGAAACCCGATTCGTTCTACTTTGATAACTACGTTGCCTGCGCCGACCTCGCCGTTCAGGCAGCCGAGCTGCTCACCAAGATTTTTGAGAACTTTGACCCCGCGCAGATCCACGACATGCTCGATAAGATGCATGCGATTGAGCATGCGGCCGACAAGAAGCACCATGAGCTCGAAGACGCCTTGCTCACCGCCTTTATCACCCCGCTCGAGCGCGAGGATCTGGATCTGATGAGCTGCTCACTCGACACCGTACTCGACCGCATCGAGGGCGTCGTGCAGCGCGTCTACTTCACCAACATCCAGAGCATCCATCCCGATGCCATCGTGATCGCCCACAAGGTGACCGACGCCTGCCGCGCCATGAAGGACCTGATGGTCGAGCTGCCCAACTACCGCAAGTCCAAAACGCTGCGCGAGCTTGTCATCCAGATTAACACCATCGAATCCGAGGCCGACGAGCTCTATATCAACGCCATGCGCAACCTGCACGTTAACGGCAAGGACCCGCTCGAGGTCATCGCCTGGCGTGACGTGTACGCCTTCCTGGAGTACTGCGCCGACTGCTGCGAGAATGTGGCCGATGTCGTGGATTCGATTGTCATGAAGAACAGTTAATTGGGGGTACGTGTCCCGGCGGCGAAGGGCCGGCCACGGTTTGCTTTCTCACTCCGGCTGCTTTGCAGAGTCGTTCGAAAGCAAACCGTGGCCGGCCCTTCGCCTTACGTACCACCATTGGAACTTTGGCTGATAGTTAGAGCGCAATGGGGGGTTGGCCGAGGGGGCCTTTAATAC
>DBGFLF010000052.1:0-3601 GCA_048528725.1 Collinsella sp. | reverse complement strand
GGATGCGATGCCCGCCGTCGAGTGCGCCGTGCACGAGCTCCATGCACGTATCGAGCTTGGCGCTCCCCGCCTTGTAATCCTCGTAGTGTAGACGCGGGTCGCAGCAGATCTGGCGCAGCTTGGTGAGCTCGGCGAGCACCTTGAGCTTATCTTTCTTAAACTCCCCGGCCTCGCGGTGCTGCACCTGCTGGGCGATGCGGTCTTGGTTGGCCAGGTAGAGCTTGCGCTGTTCGCCGGCAAGCTGCGCCATCACCGTATCCTCGATCTTCTCGGGCAGGTCGGCCACCACATCTTCCTTGACGCGACGCAGCACAAACGGCGACACGAGCGCCTGCAGACGAGCGGCACTGTCGCCCTCGGCATGCTCGACGGGGCTCTCAAAGCGCTTGGCAAATGAGTCGCGCGTGCCCAGAAGACCCGGCATCAAAAAGTCGAAGATACTCCAAAGCTCGGACAGTCGGTTTTCGATGGGCGTGCCCGTCAAGGCAAAGCGCACGCCGGCCGGCAGGCGCTTTGCAGCGCGAGCCACCTGGGTGAGCGGGTTTTTAATGTACTGGGCCTCGTCGAGCACTACGCGGGCAAAGTCCTGCTCGACATATTCGTCGATGTCGCGACGCATGAGGTCATACGACGTCACGACCACGTTGTGCTCGGCGGCACCGGCAATTTGCACGCGACGCTGGGCCTTGGCGCCCACGATGGCGCACACATCAATCGAGGGGGCGAAGCGCTCCAACTCGGCAGCCCAGTTGTACACGAGCGACGCGGGGCATACCACGAGCGTGGGCTTGGTGCCCCCCGCCTCCACGCGCGCCAGAATGTGCGCGATCATCTGCAGCGTTTTGCCCAGACCCATATCATCGGCCAAAATGCCGCCAAGGCCCAGATGCTCGAGCGAGCCGAGCCACTGGTAGCCGTCGACCTGATAGCCGCGCAGTGTGGCCTTGAGCGAGACCGGCACCGTAAAGTCCATCTTGCCGAGCGTATCCAAGCGCTCGACGGTGCGACGGAATGCAGCGTCGCGATCGGCTTCGAGCGCGGGCGTGCGCGCAAGCATGTTGTCGACGAACAGAGTACTCGATGCGGGAAGCGACACGCCGTCGAGCAGGTCGACGGCATCGACGCCCAAGTCCTCAGCAAGGCCAAACGCAGCGCGGGCACCTTCATCCAGGCGAACGATGTCGCCGGACGTAAGGCGCGCGAACGTCTGGTGGCGCTTATACGAGTCCAGATAGATGGCAAGGTCAGCCGCCGAAAGCCCGCTCGCACCCAGCTCGACGTCGAGCAAGTTGCTCTTGACGGTGGCGCGCACCGAGAGCTTAGGCGCAGGGCGCACCGAGATCTGGCGCAGGCGGTCGCTGAGCATGACCTCGCCCAGCTCGGACAGAGCAGACAGGCCCTCGGTCAACAAGTGGAACAGGCTCTCGTCATCGCGCTCCTCAAATGCCAGGCCGCCCTCGTAAAAGTCGAAATACAGGGCAGCCGTGTCCATAACGCGAAACTCCGCCACCGTATCGCGGGGCGGAACGCCGGGGCGTTGCTCTTCGAAAGGACTGCCCGGAGCACCAAGACTAAAGAGATCTGCTGACCAATCGCCGTAGGTCACCGCAATCTTGCAGGTCACAAGACCATCGTCGACGCCAATCGCCATGGCAAAACTTGGCTCGGGCGCCACGGCGTCGAGCGCGGCGGGAGCGGTCAGGTCGGTGTAGTCGCGCAAGATCGGCAGCGCCATGCGGCAGAACTCGCCCACCTGGTCGGCGGCGATATGGACCGGCGTGCGGCAGGGTAACAAGTGCGATAGGAACGGCGCTGCATGTTGGGCAAACGCCGTGTCGGTACGGCGTGCGCGGCGCGTATCGACCAGATAGGCTGCATCGCCCGCGACAAAGCAGTACGTATCGGCCGGCAGGCGCAAGTCGTAGCTGCCTCCCGCCGCCGGTGCAATCTTGGCGGCAAGGAGCGGCGGGCGCTTAGCCGGGATCTCGCCCTCCCCCTGCAGCGACGGCTCGACGGCCACCTCGTAGACGCGATGCGTCGTCGTTCCCCGCGACCAAGCAGGCTCAAAGGACATGGTCCTGCCACGCAGCAGGTCCAGCACGGACACGATGGAATACTCGGATACCGGCAACTGACGCTCCGCAACAAAGCCGCTGCGAGCAAAGTCATACGATGCCGAGCGCGAGCTCGTAATATCGCCTAGGTAGGCGACCGTCATTGCGATAAAGTCGAGCAGCTTTGTCGACACGTCATCGAAAGCCTCGGGCACATGGGCAAACGTAAGCTTCTTGCCATAGGAGAACGTACCGCCGCGCACATAGGCATCGGCCATGCCGTCGATATCCTTAACCACGTAGGACACCGAACCGCAGCGAATGCGAAACTCGAGCGCCCAGTTAAAGCGATCGGCAAACAGCGGATTGTAGTACGGCACCAGCGAGGGCTCCAGCACCGCTTTGGGCGCATCGGGGTCAATGGTGCCGGCGAGCTTGCGACGCATGGCCGCGAGCTCGTCCATGCGCGCGTCCGAAAGATCGGAAAGCGCCGCCACAAGGCTCGGGCTCGTGGGGACGGGCGCAGGGAAGGGAAAGTTGGGGTTGACCGAAGATGCGCTAGGCGCGGGGCGTGCGGACTGTTTGGATTGTGCGGGCGGTGCCGTAAACGTGCGGACCGGCGTACGCAGGCCCTCGACGGGCTCGGCGCCACTGGCATCCAGATACGCCAACGCCGTGGCGATGGCGTGCTTGCACATACCGGAATAGCGGAAGGCAGCGGGGCAATCGCAGTCGTAGTCGATAACCTCGTGCTCGTCCATGTCGAGCGCCACGTGCGTCTTGTACAGGTCGCCGCGCGAGCCGCGCACCGAGCCCTCGATGTTCACGTTTTTGGAGAAGCGCGAGCCGGAGTCTTCGAACGACAGCACGGCACCGTTGAGCATGAGCGAACGCCCCTTCATAAAGGTGCCGCTCAACGCCGCCTCTTTGCGAAGCGCCTGCACAAACGTCCCCTGTGCCATCACTTCCTCCAATCTCGCGCGGACCAGCAAGGTCGCCCTTAGATCACCGTCACGCGACCCTGGTTACCCACGATGGCTTTTGCCTCTGCCAACAGCGGAATCGAGCGTGCGTTGACCTTGGCCGGCACCTCGGCACGCAGCACACGCCCGTCCACCTGCTCGATAAAGATCTCCACGCGGTCGCCGCCCGGGTTGGCGGTAAGCACCGTGGCAAGACGCGCCATATTGCCCTGGCTAAAGCGGCTGTTGGGCACCATGACCTCAAACACCTTGGGCTTGTTGTTCTCCTCATTAAGCTCCAGTGGCACGATCTCCTGCGCGATGATCTGATCGCCGCGGTCCGAGCGCTCAAGCTTGCCCTTAATGCGCACAAACGCATCGGACAGCTGCGCGCCGGTCTCGGGATCGACCTCGCCGTACAGGTACCCCTCGGCCTCCTTGTAGGTCTTGGGGAACACCACGACCGTGGCCTCACCTTCCATGTCCTCGAGCTGCACGATGCCCATGGGGTCGCCGTTTTTGGTCACGCGCTTGGACACGCTCGAGACCATACCGGCCCACCACAGCGCCTTGCCCTCGGGAATC
>DBGFLF010000051.1:0-3498 GCA_048528725.1 Collinsella sp. | reverse complement strand
GGTGCGCTGGCGGGCGGCGACGCGGTTGCCGCCGATACGGCCGCCGCTGCGCGCGCATTCGCCGACCTCAAGGTACAGCCCCGTCCCGTAACGCTCGCCTACGAGGCCTCGCCCGTCATGGATATCATCCTGGGCGCCGCCAAAGAGGGCGCCTCGCTCTACGCCGTCACCGATCCTGCGGGCATTACACACCGCGTGTGGGAGGTTAAGCGCGAGGACGCCGTCGGCGCCATCCGTGCCATGCTCGACCAGGCGCCGGAGCCGGTACTGGCCGACGACCCTGCCTACGCTGGCGCACTAGTCGGGGTATCACAGCTCCTGGCCGATGAGGCCCGTTCCGCCGGAACGTACACCGGCAAGGAGCCGTTCAACTTTACCGTTGCCGCGCTCTTCCCCGCTGCGCAGGTCAGCGGCGGCGCACCGCAGGTTCCGACGGGTCTGCTCACGCACCAAGTCGCGCGGTTCTAGCAAGACCAGACCGCGCAGCACAAAAATCGGCAGCTCAACAAACAGGGGGCGGAGATGCAGCAGGTACATGCATCTCCGCCCCTTTTGCGTCGAGAAGTTATGCCGGCGACCCGAGCCGCCACGCTCGCGTTATCCGCGCTGCGGACCTGCAGTAGCCACAAGCGGTTCAAGGCCCAGCTCGCGTGCGTAATCCTCCTGCGTAAAAATCTCAATCAGCTCAAACGTGTCGGATTCGTCGTCAAACGCAAAGTGCAGCACCGAGCAGTTGCCCGGCACACGATCGCGTTCGTCGGTCGCCGCACCCTTCACGTGGTCCATGAACTCCTTGATGGCCGAGCCATGGCTTACCGCGAGCACGCACGTATGGTCCGGACGCTGCATAAGCTCGGTCAACGTCGCCACCATGCGCTCGCGCACCTGCATCTGACCCTCGCCGCCAAACTGGCGATAGAAGTCGCGCCACGGGCGCTCGGGCATGAGCACCACGCGCTCGGCCTCAAAGTCGCCAAAGAACCACTCACGCAGGCCGTCCAGGCGCTCGTACGCCAAGCCCGGCCACAAGTTGGCGATAGTCTGCTCGGTGCGATGAAGCGTGGAGGTGTAGGCATGATCGGGCTCAATGCCGCGCGCACGTAAAAACATGCCGGCGCGCGCCGCCTGGTCGCAGCCCAACTGCGTAAGCGGCGAGTCACTCCACCCCTGAATGATACGCTTGAGGTTGAATATCGTCTGTCCATGACGGACCAGATACAGATCTTTATTCATAGGGGTCCTTTCGTTCGTTACCAATCAAGGAGCGAAAACGCCCCGTCGCAATAGCCAAAATGAAGCACGGCGCCGTTGTCGGGTAGCTCCCCCTCGCCAGTCACATACTCAAGAAACTCCTGGCAGGCTGAGCCGTGGGAAACCGCCAGCACGCAGTCGTGCTGCGGCCTGGCCATGATGCGGGACAGCGCCGCGACCATGCGCGACTGAAGCTCACTTTCCGACTCGCCACCAAAGGCAACCGGATAATCACCCCAGGGCTGCGGCGGCATCTCGCGATTTGATGCGCCCTCCAGCGAGCCAAAATGCCACTCACGCAGGTCATCGACCAGCTCTATGGAACGGCCCTCGCCAACGATAAGCTCGGCCGTATGCCGCGCCCGGCCCAACGGCGAGGAATACACATGATCAAAGGCCACGCCACGCGCCGCAAACGCCGTACGCGCCGTCAGCGCCTGCTCGCGCCCGCGCGCCGTAAGCGACGAATCGTGCCAGCCCTGCAAAATGCTCTGCACATTGAGCTCAGTCTGCCCATGCCGCACCAAATACAGATCTGCCACACACCCTCCCCTCGTACCACCACAAAGGGGACAGGCACCTTTGTGGTGGTTTACCGTCTGATCACGCCGCGATGACGCTCAGCTACACCAGCACGTCAGCGAGCGAACGCTTAGGTACGTGGTGCACCTGCGCCTCGTCACGCCAGTAATTAATAGAGCCGTCGGGGTTGGAATCGATCGCATCGATAACTTGAGTCTCGGCCGGAACGCCAAACGCCATGATCAGCTTGAGCTCATATTTGTCGTTATCGAGCCCCATGGCATCGATCGCGCGGGGCGTAAAGGCCTTGAACATACAGGCTGCCACCTCGGGCGTGGCGCTGCGGGCGGCGAGCATCATCGTCTGCGCGGCAATGCCCGTGTCGACCTCGGTAATGGGAGCGGCTGGCTTGCCCGGAACGGCGCGCTCAGCCAAAATCGCGATGTAGCCGGTCGGGCGCTCACCCTCGGCAGGACCCGGCCAATCCTTAAGCGCACCGGCCCATGCAAGCTCATCAAATACACGCGCGCAATCCACGGCACCGCTCACCACATGAAAACGCAGACGCTGAGCATTGGCGCCGCAGGGAGTCAGGTGAGCCAGCTCTGCCAGCTCGAGCAAAAACTCACGCGGCACGCGCATGGACTCGTCAAAACGGCGGCACGTACGGGCACGACGGACCAGCGCATCAAACGCTTCCAAGCCGAGCTTTTCGCAACCCTGCTCTGCCATCGATTCGACACTCGACGGCGCCTCGGGAACTGCTTCGTTCATAGGGACCCCCAATACAAGCCAATTGTCCTTAGGAAAATCTAACCTAAAACGTAGGCAATAACGAACAGGGCTGCAATGTTCTACACCTGTTGAATAGAAAATCGCAACGTGGGGAACAACGGAAACAATTCGGGGCCTTTGGGTTACGTTTCGCCCTCTCCGACCCATACGCCAGC
Source organism: Collinsella sp. (assembly GCA_048528725.1). Taxonomy (GTDB): domain Bacteria; phylum Actinomycetota; class Coriobacteriia; order Coriobacteriales; family Coriobacteriaceae; genus Collinsella. Next base: position 775 of record DBGFLF010000051.1, on the reverse strand, counting down.
GCCTTTAGGCGATACTGGTTGTAACGATCAAGGCTTACGCCGCACGGAAAGGAGACATTATGGGCATCTTTAAGAACGATGACCAAAAATCGAGCCAGTTTGGATTTGACGAGAAAAGCATGGCGGGCAAAGCCGTCAAGGCCGTGCGCTGGATTTACGCCATCACGGGCGTCTTGGCGCTCGTCGCCGGCATCGCACTGCTGTTTGCGCCCGCCAAGTCCCTCGTCTTCCTAACGACCGTCTTGGGCTTCTACTTTGTGATCACGGCCGCGATCAGGCTGTTTACCGCTGTTTTCGAGCCGCTGCTGCCCACCGGCTGGCGCGTGACGAGCATCATCTCCAACCTACTCATTATCTTGGGCGGCGTCATAATCCTGCGCAACCAGGCCTTCTCGACCGCGACGCTCACCACGATGGTGGTTATCGTGGCCGGCTTTGGCTGGATCGTCGAAGGTGTCATGTCCATTCTGGAGTCCGAGCTTTCGTCCAACCGTGCCCTCGCCATCCTGAGCGGCGCGCTCTCCATCATCGCCGGCATGTTCGTGTTTATCTATCCGCTGTGGTCGGCCAAGATGCTCGTCATCTTTAGCGGCGCCGCACTGCTGGTGTTTGGCGTAACGCTGATTGTTCGCGCTATTCAATTTGGCAAACTGGTGCACTAGATGCCGCGAACGCTCTTTATTGATGCAGACGCCTGCCCGGTCACGCGCGAGTCGATTGACTGCGCGCGGCGGGCGGGCGTCGCCGTTGTTATCGCCGGCAACAGCACGCAAAA
>DBGFLF010000050.1:0-3613 GCA_048528725.1 Collinsella sp. | reverse complement strand
TGACCTTCTGGGCTTCTTCGTGGGCCTTAGCCTTCTGGGCGGCCTTTTCCTCGGCCTCGGGATCGACGACGACCAGGTTGGATGCATCATGCTCAACCAACTTAAGCGCATGCTCGGGGCACACCTTGACGCAGGCTCCGCAGCCTAGGCAATACGTGGACTCCAGTGCAAAGCGGCCGCTTCCCACCAGATCGCAGGCGAACGTGGGACATACATTGACGCACTCGCCGCACGACGTGCACTTGTCAAAATCGCACTCCGGCGTGCTCACCTGCATGTTCTGGGCAAGCTCGGGGTGGTTTTGCAATGTCGAGAGCACCAGCTGCCGCCCGTGCGTGAGCGAACGGCGACGCTTGGTCGTCGTGGTGCCGCACATGGTGTTGAGCGTGCGCTCCAGCTGGGTAATCTGATGGCGATGGGCCTTGAGCTTTTGCGTCACCGAGGCCAGCGCCGCCGTCGCCGGATTGAGCTTGGTCACCGTCAGGCCCGTGGTGCGGGCGATCTTTTCCATGTACTCCTTGCGCTCGTACTCGCGGCGCTTATGACATTTGAGGCTCTTGGGGTCGACCTCCAGGCCCATGCCCGTACCGGCCCACTCCTCGGCAGTGGCGATGGCCTCGCCCAGAATGTCCTCACCGCCGGTGTTGCGGCACTTATCGCACACGCCCAACGGCAGGTACACGCTCACGTTGGGATAGTCCGCCAGTACCGAGAACCAGGTCTCGGCCGTAATATCGCCCACGCAGGCAACGACGACCTCGTTTTCGCGCGGCATGCGCTTAAGGGCGCGCGTGCAGGTGACGTAGGCGGTCTCGTGGCTCGTAGCTGCCGAGACAATGTCGTCATACAGGTTTTTGGGCGCCAGGCGCGGCGAAATAATCGCCTCAGTCGGGCAGGCGGCAGCGCACAGGCCGCACTTGCGACAGGAATCGAGGATCTCGATGGCGTCTTCCTCGACCTCGATGGCGTTGACCGGGCACACATCCATACACGCGGTGCAGCCGCTCTTTTCGTTTTTGCAGGTCAAGCACGGAATGGTGTTGCCGCGCGGACGCTCCTTGTAGTCGGCAGGATTCCACTGCGGCGCCGACGGATCGAGTGCATCGGTCACACCGCCAAGCGGGTTTTTAAGAAAGTCGAAACCCTTGCTGATCTCGATAATGTCATCAAACAGATCGTGTTCTTGCGCCATGCGCGGCCCCTCCCTGAGCAGTGCAAACAAGCAAGAGATAATGATACGCTATCGGCCCACGCCTCGGGCAAATTACACGCGGAGCACCTTTGAGGCAAATAGTCTATGACCTATCGCCCGCCTCGATTGCACAAGGTCGATCAAGCGCCAAGCTATGCCTCGCGCATGAGCTGCACGAGCTTTTGTTTGGTCACCTTGGCCTGCTCGTTGGCCATATTACGCTCGTTTCTAAAGACCGCATTTGCAACACTCTGCAGGTCGGCATCGGAAATCTCGCCGAGGCCTAGCTCCTCGAGCGTCGTCGGCAGACCAACGCGCTGGCAAAACTCGAGCACCTGATCAAGCTCGGGTGCACGCTCTAGGCGCAGCTGGACCACCAGGCCAAATGCCACGGCCTCACCGTGCATGGCCTTGCACTCGGGCAGAATTGTCAGGCCGTTGGCGATGGCATGGGCAAGCGCTAGGCCACCGCTCTCAAAGCCAACACCCGAGAGCAGAATATTGCACTCGATCAGGCGCTCAACCGCCGGCGATATACGGCCCTTTTTGAGATCGCGCTTGGCAGCGACGCCGCACTCCATGAGTGTTTCATAGCAGGCACGAGCCGCAACCAAGGCCAAGTGTCCCGGCGCGCCACCGTGCTCGTTGGCGCCGTGCGCCGCGGCGCACGAACGCGCCTCGAAGTACGTTGCCAGCGCATCGCCCATGCCAGCGACCGTCATACGCAGTGGGGCCGCCGCGACCACGTTGGTATCGACCACGACCAGGTCTGGATTCTTCTCGAGCATCAGGTAGCGGTCGAACGACCCATCCTCGTGATACAACACCGAAATCGCGCTGCACGGACCGTCCATCGAAGCCGCCGTGGGGCATACGCACAACGGCAACTCGGCATAAAACGCAACGGCCTTGGCGATATCGAGCATCTTGCCGCCGCCAATACCCACCACCATGTCGCAATACTCAGCCCGGGCTTCCTTAGCCATTTCAACAACGGCCTCTTCCGTACACGGACCGTTATAGATCTTAAAGAAGGGCTCGCTTAGATCTTCGTCCAGAAATCCATCGACGATCTGCCTGCACAGCCGATCCTCGGTGCCCTGGTCAAACAGGACATAGGCAGCGCAGCCCAACCATGACAAATACCTGCCCTGACGCGAAAGCTCACCCGGCCCCTGAACATACCGACCGGGACCGCCATAAACCATGGGAAGCGCCATACGAGAATCCGCCCTTTCATCAACAACAATTGGTGCAAAGCAACCTGACCCCTTTGCACCATAGCAAAAAGGGGCAAAGTCATCTGCTGGCTTTGCCCCTTCCTTAGCTTGATTTACTCATCCATGAGATAGTAGTGGCCCAGCGCGTCGGCGCCCAGAATGGCGTTCGCGACCATCTCGGGCGTCACCTCAAACGGCATGTTGCACATGGTGTCATCGGGCGCGCAGGCGGCCTCGGCAACAATCATGGCCTGCTCGCGCGTAAGCTCGGCAACGCCAAGCTCCTTCATCGTGACCGGCAGGCCCAGCTCAATGCAGAAGCCCAAGACTTCCTCAAGCCTCTCAGTCGGAGCGTCCTCGAGTACCAGCTGGACGATAGTGCCAAAGGCGACCTTCTCGCCGTGATACATGCCATGGCACTCGGGCAGCATCGTCAAGCCGTTATGGATGGCATGGGCCGCAGCGAGGCCCGAGCTCTCAAAGCCAATGCCGGAGAGCAGCGTATTTGCCTCGATGATGTGCTCCACGGCAGGCGTCAGCGCACCCTTCTCCAGCGCGACCTTGGCCTTCACGCCATCGGCCATAAGCGTCTCGTAGCAGAGCTTGGCGAGCGCCAGGCCGGCCATTCCGCCTTTGCCGCCGGCACAAGTACCACCGTCGGCATCATGCGTCGCCTGGGCCTCGAAATAGGTTGCGAGCGCATCGCCCATGCCGGAAACCGTCAGGCGCACCGGGCTCGCCGCTATAACCGTCGTATCCATAAGGACAATGTTGGGGTTTGCCTTCAGGAAGAGGTACTTGTCGAACTGGCCGTCATCGGTATAGAGCACCGAAAGTGCCGAGCACGGTGCATCGGTCGAAGCAATGGTGGGGCAAATGATAACCGGGGACTCCAGGTAATAGGCGACGGCTTTCGCGGTGTCGAGGATCTTGCCGCCACCGACGCCGACGACGATATCGCAACCGTTGTCGCGAGCGAGCGCAACCAGGCGATCGACCTCGCCCTTGGAGCACTCGCCGTTAAAGTCCTCAAACAGCAGCTCGGCCTTGGTCTCGGCAAAGCCGCCCTCGATCTTGGCACCGACGCGCTTCTTGCCCGAAGGCGTCACGATGACGAGGGCCTTAGCGCCGAGCGGCTCGACATAGGAGCCGAGCTTGGCCAGCTCGTCCGGGCCCTGGATGTACTTGCTGGGGCTATTGA
>DBGFLF010000049.1:0-3408 GCA_048528725.1 Collinsella sp. | reverse complement strand
TGCAAAAGAATGTGCTGTTTACGGGTACCGTGCGCGAGAATCTGCAGTGGGGCAATCCGCAGGCGTCGGACGATGAGCTCCTCGCGGCTTGCCGCGCGGCGTGCGTGGACGAGTTCCTTGATCGCATCGGCGGGCTGGACGGCGAGTTGGGCCAAGGCGGCGCCGGTGTCTCGGGTGGCCAGAAGCAACGCCTGTGCATCGCGCGCACGCTGCTCAAGCATCCGCGCGTGCTCATTTTTGATGACTCCACCAGCGCGGTCGATATGGCGACCGACGCTAAGATTCGCGAGCACATCGCCCGGATTTCCGATACGACCGTGCTCATCATCGCCCAGCGCATCGCGAGTGTCATGGATGCCGATCGCATTGTGGTGTTGGACGACGGTCGTGTCCACGGCGTGGGCACGCACGAGGAGCTGCTGGCGGGCGACAACATCTACCAGGAGATTTACGCCTCGCAGATGGAGTTTGCGAGGAACGCGGAAGCCGGCGACGGCAGTGACGATGGTTGCGCGAATGATCCGTTTTCCTCCGTCGCATGCGGATCGCCCTTGGAAGGGGGTGAGCGTCATGCCTAAGACCGCAGCCCAAGCACGCCCGGCCGACCTCAAGCGCACTGTGCGCCGCTTGCTCTCCTACATGGGGCATGCCAAGTTCTCGTTGCTCGCGGTGGGCGTGCTCGCCTCCGTCGCCGCCATCGCGAGCCTCGCCGGCACCTACATGGTGCGCCCCATCGTTAACGGTTTGGCCACGGGCGGGGAGGAACTGCTTGCCAAGCAGGTCATCCTGACGGCGATCATCTACGCCGCGGGCGTGCTTTCGGCCCTGGGCTACTCGCAGATCATGGTGCGCGCGGCCCAACGCGTGGTGTCCGATATTCGCCGCGACCTGTTCGCGCACATCCAGACGCTGCCGCTCAGTTATTTTGACAGCACGCGCTCGGGCGACATCATGAGCTTTTTCACCAATGACGTCGACACCGTCTCCGAGGCGCTTAACAACAGCTTTGCCAACGTGATTCAGGCCACCATTCAGGTTGTGGGCACCACGGCCATGCTCATCATCCTTAACTGGCAGCTCACGATTATCACACTCGTGTGCGATGCGGCCATTGTGCTGTATGCGCGCTATTCGGGCGCGCGCTCTAAGCGCTTCTTTGCCGCCCAGCAGGCATCGCTTGGCGACCTGGACGGATATATCGAAGAGATGGTCTCGGGCCAAAAGGTCATCAAGGTCTTTAACCGCGAGGCGGCGAATGTCGCCGGCTTCACCTGCCGCAACGACGAGCTTCGCCGCACCGGTACCGCCGCCGTGAGCTATGCCAACTCCATGGTGCCCATGACCGTCGTGATTGGCTACGTCAACTATGCCATCGTCGCCGTGGCGGGCGGCATGCTCTGCATCAAGGGGCTCGCCGATGTGGGCGCACTTGCAAGCTACCTGGTCTTTGTGCGCCAGGCCGCCATGCCCATCAACCAGTTTACGCAGCTCGGCAACTTCTTGCTCAACGCGTTGGCCGGTGCCGAGCGCCTGTTTGCGGCTATGGACCTTGAGCCCGAGGTGGACGAGGGCTGCGTGGAGCTGGTGCAGACGGGCGACGCCGCGTGGGCGTGGAAGATTCCCGAGGGCCAGGGTGTGGGCACGTACGGGCATCTGCACGACGTGGCCTCAGTCGATGACGCGGGCCGTGCGGTGGCCGCCGACGGCACCGAGCTCACGTGCGGCCTTGTCCCGCTCGCCGGCGACGTGCGTTTCCATGCCGTGGACTTTTCCTACGTGCCGGGCACGCGCGTGCTCACGGACCTCAACCTGTTCGCCAAGCCGGGGCAAAAGATCGCCTTTGTTGGCTCGACGGGCGCCGGAAAGACGACCATCACTAACCTTATCAACCGCTTCTATGAGGTCGATGATGGCGAGATCACGTACGACGGCATCGACGTCAAGCACATTGCCAAGGCCAGCCTGCGCGGGTCGCTCGGCATTGTGCTACAGGATACGCACCTGTTTAGCGGCACCATTGCGCAGAACATCCGCTTTGGCAAGCTCGACGCGACCGACGAGGAAGTGCGTGCCGCCGCTGAGGCCGCCTGCGCCGACTCGTTTATCCGCCGCTTGCCGCAAGGCTACGACACGCCGGTCACAGCCGATGGTGCCAACCTGTCACAGGGCCAACGCCAGCTGCTCGCCATCGCGCGCGTGGCCGTCGCCGATCCGCCGGTGCTCATCCTGGACGAGGCCACGAGCTCCATTGACACGCGTACCGAAAAGCTCATCGAGCGCGGTATGGACCGCATCATGCGCGGACGCACCACGTTTATGATCGCGCACCGCCTGTCCACCGTGCGCGATGCCGACGCGATTATGGTCCTCGAACACGGCCGCATCATCGAGCGCGGCACGCACGAAGAGTTGCTCGCCCAGCACGGCGAGTACTGGCAGCTGGCACATGGCTTGAAAGAGCTGGATTAACCCGTTCGGGCACGGTGCTTTGGCTCTCCATGCCCCTCACCCCGTCTCAAACCATCTCAACATTCGACGTTTTTTGCCAAAATCGGGAAAAGCATCGAATGTTGTGATGGTTTTTCTGCCGCTCGACCGGGTGGATTCGCTTTCTTGCGCGCGAAGGTGTGCGGACCCGTGGGCAGGGGAATAAGGTTGGTTATCCGACTCCATTGGAGGGCTCATGGACCTGCCGATCGTCCTGTCCCATAAGACTGCCTGGCTGTACTACAACGTGGCGCGCCCGTCCGAGCCGCCCTCGCGAGCAAGCAGCCTATACGATGAGGACTCGCTTGCTAACGATGCGGAGCCGACCGCGAGCCTGCCCAAATTGGGACTCGATGCCAAAGGGCTGAGGGCTTCAACGGCAGCTGGGATCGTTACCGACTATCTGGTTTCGCTTGGTATTCCGCGAGAAGAGCTCGATCATATCGACACGCTCGTCAACTTCGATTTTGAGCGCTCGACGCCGGCTGGATTTAGATGCCACGTGTTTGGGGCGCCAGTACCTCCAGGCCATCTTATCGAGGTGGCAGAGGGCCTTCTGGTGGTTGATGAGGTCATGTGTTTTGTCCAAGCGGGTTCGTGGATGAGCGAGCCCGAGCAGCTGGAATATGGCTACGAAATCTGCGCCCGATACCATTTGAATCATCTGTCGACAGGCGATTATATCGAGATGGGGCAGAGATATACCGTTGCCGACTTGATTGCTTATTGCAATGAGAACCGATCTCGTCAGGGGGCCATACGCGCGGCCGCCGTGCTCAGGCGCGTGCACGATGGCGCGCGGTCGCCCATGGAGACGGCCACCGCAATCATGGTTGTAGCAAAACGTTCCCAGGGCGGGCTGGGATACGCCAAGATCGAGCTCAACCATCGGGTCGATGTTCCCAACGAGTTCAAGTATCT
>DBGFLF010000048.1:0-2091 GCA_048528725.1 Collinsella sp. | reverse complement strand
CGATGCGCCGTGCCGCGACCTTCAAGTTTGCCGTCGCATCCACGATGCAGGGACTCTTTCCGCCCAGCTCAAGCGTCACGGGCGTAAGGTTTTTACTTGCGCGCTCCATGACGAGCTTGCCAACCGGAACGCTACCGGTAAAGAAGATCTTGTCCCAGTGCTCATCGAGCAGCGCTTCGTTCTCGGCGCGCCCGCCCTCGACAACCGTCACCAGGCGCGGATCAAATGCCTCTTCACAGATTTGCCTGAGCACCGCGCTCGATGCCGGAGCATAGGCGCTCGGCTTGATGACCACGGTCTTGCCCGCGGCAAGGGCGCCAGCGAGCGGCTCGAGCGTCAGCAAAAACGGATAGTTCCAGGGCGCCATGATGAGCGTGACGCCATAGGGCACGGTTTGCGTTTTGCACACGCTCACGGCGTTAGCGAGGTCGCACGGACGCAGGCGCGGACGACTCCATCGGGCCACATGCGCAATCTGATGTCGAATCTCGGAAAGCGACGTACCAATCTCGCACATATAGGCCTCGTCATGCGACTTCCCCAAATCGGTCTTGAGCGCATGGGCGATATCGGCCTCGTGGGCCCGCACCGCATCGCGTAAACTCACGAGCGCGCGACGTCGAACATCGACATCAAACGTGGCGTGCGTCTTAAAGTAGGCGCGCTGATCGCCGACGATGCGCGCAATTTCCTCGGTGTTCATGGCACCCTCCTAGTTCTCGTCCTCAAACATACCACCCGCGACGACCTCGTACATATGCTCGAGCTCCGAGCGGTCCATCAAAAGTGGAACGGGGTACAGGGGATTGGCCTCGGCATCGGCATGGGCCGCCATTTGCGGAATATCGGAGCGGCGAATACCCGAGACATATTTGGGGATTCCCAGGGCCTCGTTCATGCGGTCGACCCAATCGATAAAGGCCTCGGCCGCAAGACTGTCCTGTGCGGTAGCCGGCGCAATGCCCGCCATGCGAGCAAGATCGGCAAGCTTGGGGGCGGCGGCGTCACCATAAGCGCGAAGCATGTGCGGCAGGATGATCGCGTTGGCCAAACCGTGCGGAATTCCGTATCGGCCGCCTAGACTGTGCGCGATGGCATGAACGTATCCAACATAGGAGCGCGTAAAGGCAACTCCCGCCTTATACGCCGCCGAAAGCATATTGCGACGCGCACGCATGTCGTCGCCATGCTCATAGGCCTCGAGCAAATTGTCGTGGATGAGCTGCACCGCCTGTCGCGCCATCTTGCGCGTATAGGGCGTGGTGCTTCGCCCGATAAACGCCTCGACGGCATGCGTCAGGGCGTCCATGCCCGTCTGCCCCGTAATGGAGGCGGGCAGACCGCGCGTAAACTCGGGGTCGTGCACCGCAAAGCGCGGGATAAGCACAAAGTCGTTAATGGGGTACTTGTAGTGCGTCTCGTCATCGGTGATAACCGCCGCGAGCGTGACTTCGCTTCCCGTACCTGCCGTAGTGGGAACGGCGATGAGCAGCGGCAGGCGACGATGAATCCGCAGCAGGCCGCGCATCTTGTTGATGGGCTTGTTTGGCTGCGCAATGCGCGCCCCTACGCCCTTGGCGCAGTCCATGGCCGAGCCACCGCCAAAGCCGATAACAGCCTGGCAGGCGCTCTCTCGATACAGGGACGCCGCCTCCTCCACATTCGAGACCGTGGGGTTCGCACGCGTTTCGGCATAGACCGCAACGCCAACCCCCTGAGCCGTAAGCGCACGCTCGAGTGATGCCGTGAGCTCCAAACGTGCAATACCAGGGTCCGTCACGATAAGGACCTTCTGGATCGAGCGCTTTTGAAGCACCGCGGGCACATCCTCGGCATGCTCCAAAATGCGCGGCTCGGTATAGGGCAGCACCGGCAATGCGATGCGAAAAACCGTTTGATACGTTCGGCACCAGGCGCGGCGGGCTAGATGCATAAAGGAGGCTCCCTCATTTGTTGATTGGTCAACATTTGCTCGACCGATTTTACTCATCGGAGGTCACAGACGACATGTCAATCGTTAATCAATCAACATCTTCATATCTCACAATTGTTTTATTAAAAATCATTCCTAATAGGCTTCACATTTGGTTG
>DBGFLF010000047.1:0-3396 GCA_048528725.1 Collinsella sp. | reverse complement strand
CCGGCCGCGTCATGGCGAAGCGCGATCAGGGCAAGCTGGCTTTCCTCGAGCTGCGCGACTCCACGGGCGACATGCAGCTGTTCTGCCGCATCAACGACATGGACGAGGCCGCCTGGAATACGCTCAAGGCCCTCGACCTGGGCGACATCCTGGGCGTGACCGGCGTGGTCGTGCGCACCCAGCGCGGCCAGCTTTCCGTTGCCCCTAAGAGCGCGACCCTGCTTTCCAAGGCCGTTCGTCCGCTGCCCGAGAAGTTCCACGGTCTTTCCGACAAGGAGACCCGCTATCGCCAGCGCTATGTCGATCTGATCGCCAACGACGACGTTCGCGAGACCTTCCGTAAGCGTTCGCAGATTCTCTCTACCTTCCGTCGCTTTATGGAGTCCGACGGTTACATGGAGGTCGAGACCCCCATCCTGCAGACCATCCAGGGCGGCGCTACCGCCAAGCCGTTCATTACCCACTTCAACGCGCTCGATCAGGAGTGCTACCTGCGTATTGCCACCGAGCTGCACCTCAAGCGCTGCATCGTCGGTGGTTTTGAGCGCGTGTTCGAGATCGGCCGCATCTTCCGTAACGAGGGCATGGACCTTACCCACAACCCCGAGTTCACCACGATGGAGGCCTACCGTGCCTTCTCAGACCTCGAGGGCATGAAGGCGCTCGCCCAGGGTGTCATTAAGGCGGCTAACAAGGCCATCGGCAACCCCGAGGTCATCGAGTACCAGGGCCAGACCATCGACCTTTCTGGTGAGTGGGCCAGCCGTCCCATGACCGACATCGTCTCCGACGTGCTCGGCAAGCAGGTCACCATCGACACGCCGGTCGAGGAGCTTGCTGCCGCCGCGCGCGAGAAGGGCCTGGAGATCAAGCCCGAGTGGACTGCCGGCAAGATCATCGCCGAGATTTACGATGAGCTGGGCGAGGACACCATCGTCAACCCGACCTTCGTGTGCGATTACCCCATCGAGGTCAGCCCGCTCGCTAAGCGTTTTGAGGACGACCCGCGTTTGACTCACCGCTTTGAGCTGGTCATCGCCGGCCACGAGTACGCCAACGCATTCTCCGAGCTCAACGACCCGGTCGACCAGGCTGAGCGCTTTGCTGCCCAGATGGCCGAGAAGGCCGGCGGCGACGATGAGGCTATGGAGTATGACGAGGACTACGTGCGCGCCCTCGAGTACGGTATGCCTCCCGCGGGCGGCATTGGCATTGGTATCGACCGCGTGGTCATGCTGCTTACTAACCAGGCTTCTATCCGCGACGTCCTGCTGTTCCCGCACATGAAGCCCGAGAAGGGTTTCCAGTCCGGTGCCGCTGCCGCCAAGGCTGCAGAGGCCGGCAACGCCGCGAGCCCATTCGTTAAGTCGCTTAAGCCCACGCTCGATTACTCCAAGATCGCCGTTGAGCCGCTGTTTGAGGAGTTCGTCGACTTTGATACCTTCTCCAAGAGCGATTTCCGCGCTGTGAAGGTCAAGGCATGCGAGGCCGTCAAGAAGTCCAAGAAGCTGCTGAACTTTACGCTCGACGACGGTACCGGTACCGACCGCACCATCCTCTCCGGTATTCACGCTTATTACGAGCCCGAGGACCTGGTCGGCAAGACCTTGCTCGCCATCACCAACCTGCCTCCGCGCAAGATGATGGGCATCCCCAGCTGCGGCATGCTCATCAGTGCCATCCACGAGGAGGATGGTGAGGAGCGCCTCAACCTGATCCAGCTCGACGCCTCCATCCCCGCCGGCGCAAAGATGTACTAACTAGTTACGCGGTTCTACGAACCGCGTAACGGCTCGACGCTGCGCGACGTCCAGGGCGACAATTTGTCATTCAAAAGGCAAGGCATGACCAGAAGGTCTATGCCTTGCCTTTTTCATGCCAACTTGTTCGCCCTGGACGTCGCTCGCTGTCCGTCCTCTACCTGCGGCGTTGCTCTGGCTGGCACTTAGGGACGTTCCTCTTGTGCCGGCACTTAGGGACGTTCCTTTTGTGCCGGCACTTGGGGACAGTCCTAGTCGTTGGGGGTCTACCGACGCATTGGGGGTTTGCGCCTTCCATGCATGACAGCCGTCTCTTTTATGTTTCCTTTAGCCGTCGCTGTCTAGGATGGGGGTTAGTCGATAGGAAGGGAGCACCGGGATGGACGACGCGAGCGAGCGCGCAATCGAAGAGGACATGCTCGATCAGTTCAACTACTTTGATGATGAGGACGAGGAGCTGATCGACCGTCGCGAGCCAGCGCCGCTTGATTCCTTTGATCTGGTCGATGAAGAGCCCGACGAGGACGAGGGCGAATCGGCGGAGCCCTCACAGCCTTCGCGCCTTAACTCGCTGCTTTCGAGAGCCCCCATGCACCACGGCGTTCGTGCCGGCGCGCTCCATATGAAAACTGACTGGCACCAGATCGTGACGGCAGGCGATGAGCTTGCCGTCGATGCGCCGCTCACCGATAAATCATCCATCATCTGCCGCACCGGCATGCTTATGCTGGCAAGCGGAACGGGTGCCTGGCGCGTGCGCGATACCATGAATCGTGTTGCCGCCGTACTCGGTGTCACCATCCACGTTGACTTAAGTCTTCTGTCGTTTGAGTGCACCTGCATCGAAGATGGTCACTGCTTTAATGAGGTCGTCAGCTTGCCCACAACGGGCGTCAATACCCATCGCATTTGGATGATGGAGAGTTTCCTCAAGGAAATCGAGACCTATGGTCGTCGCTTCACGGTGCACGAGTATCACGAGATGCTCAAGACCGTTGAGAGTTCAAAACCTGATTACGCGCCTTGGCAACAGGGCCTTGCGGCGGCCTGCGCCTGTGGCGCCTTCGTTTTTTTGCTCGGCGGCGGCCCTATCGAGATGGCCTGCGCGTTCGTGGGCGCGGGTGTCGGCAACTTTGCCCGCTCCCATATTCTCAAGCAAGGCCTTGGTCAGTTCAGCGCGCTGACGACCGGCGTTGCGCTCGCTTGCGTTTCGTATCTGCTGGCATTGCTCGGCCTTGGCCAGGTCATACCGGGGGCAATGTCGCACCAAGAAGGCTATATCGGCGCCATGCTCTTTGTGATTCCCGGCTTTCCACTCATTACGGCAGGCCTCGACATCGCTAAGCTCGACATGCGAAGCGGTATCGAGCGCCTTTCATATGCCGTATCGATTATTGTGATGGCGACCCTCGTAGGTTGGATGGTTGCCGAGTGTGTTGGCCTGGCGCCGGACGACTTTGCCCCACTGGGCCTTTCGCCGCTTGCCCTTACGCTCCTGCGCGTGGTGATGAGCTTCGTTGGCGTATTCGGCTTCTCGGTGATGTTCAACAGCCCGGTAAAGATGGCCGCGGCAGCTGGGTTGATCGGCGCCGTGTCCAATACCCTGCGTCTGACCCTTGTCGATGCGCCGACGATG
>DBGFLF010000046.1:0-3831 GCA_048528725.1 Collinsella sp. | reverse complement strand
ATACATGATTGGCCGATTTTCAATCATTTATTTCGCGGCGATTACCTGTCGATTTCGGGTTTTATTAACGCTAAAACGTTTGACTAGCCATGGTGAACAACTCTGCTATCCTGCGGGTTGACGATGACTGATATCTCACCTCGTCGATACATACTGTCTGGCGAATCGTTTGTCAATGAATTCGGTGAACGGTAGTAAATACCGTTCAAGCGTATGTATGTATCGGTCGCCGAGCGCGGCACCTCAGTTGGGTTCGTCGGTAGGTAAGGTATATATCGTCCGCAAGTTGCGCGGGGGCAAGTCTAGGTGCTCCCGGGTAAGATTCTCTATTGATAGGAGAAGACATGGCCATCATCAACAAGGGTATGTCCAGGCGTTCGTTCCTCGGCCTCACCGGCAGCGTCGCTGCTGTCGCAGGGCTTGGTCTCACCGGCTGCGGTGGCAGCTCCAACGACGAGGGTTCCGCTTCCGGTTCCGCCGATTCCGCCAACCGTGGCGGCGGTGTGATTACCGCTGGTTCCGCTTACGCTCCGTCCAGCTTCGATCCCGCCAGCACCGGCTCCGCTGTGGGCCTGGGTGCTAACTGGCACGTCGTCGAGGGTCTCTACGGCATCGATTACCACGACTACAGCACCTTCAACGAGCTCGCCACCGACGATCCCAAGTCCGTGGACGACACTACCTTCGAGGTCACCATCCGCAAGGGCGCCAAGTTCTCCGATGGTACCGAGGTCACTGCTGACGACGTCGTCGCTTCCTACACCGCTTGCGCTGCTTCCGCTACCTATGCTCCGTTCTTCCAGCCCTTCGAGTCCATCGAGGCCAAGGATGCCAGCACTGTAACGGTCAAGACCAAGGTCCCCAACTTCTCCCTGCTCAAGGATCGTCTGGCCATCATCCGTGTTACCCCGGCTACTCAGTCCGAGGAGGATCGCGCCAAGCAGCCGATCGGTTCCGGCCCCTGGATGTACGACTCTATCTCCGATACCGAGATCACCCTGGTTCCCAACCCCGAGTACAACGGTGAGTATGCTGCCGAGGATAAGAAGATCCAGTACAGCATCCTGACCGACCCCACCGCTCGCGTTACCGCCCAGCAGGAAGGCTCCACGCTCGTTATGGAGCTCGTCACCGCTGACGCCGTCGACCAGCTCGAGAGCGCTGGCTGCAAGATCGACAACGTCCAGGGCTTCGGCACCCGCTTCATCATGTTCAACGTCGCCAAGGAGCCTTGGAACAACGTCAAGGTCCGTCAGGCCGTCATGTACGCGCTCGACACCGAGAAGATGATCACCAACACCTTCGCCGGCCTTGCCACCGCTGCCAGCTGCTACCTGCCCAAGAGCTTCACCAACTATCATGAGGCTTCCACGGTGTACAAGACCGACGCCAAGAAGGCCAAGAAGCTCATCGAGGAGTCCGGCATCACCCCGGGTGCCATCACCCTGCGCACCACCGACAACGAGCAGATTAAGGGCATGGCCGCCCAGGTCAAGAACGACCTCGACGCTCTCGGCTTCGAGGTGACCATCCAGACCGATACCTCGCCGGCCACCTACGCTGCCATCGACGGCGGCGAGGCCTACGATATCCTCCTTGCCCCTGGCGATCCGTCCTGCTTCGGCGCTGACCCCGACCTGCTGCTCAACTGGTGGTACGGCGACAACGTCTGGATGCAGACCCGTTGCCCGTGGAAGGAGTCCGCTGAGTGGGAGAAGCTCCACAGTCTCATGGACGAGGCTCTTGCCGCCGAGGGCGACGAGCAGCAGAAAAAGTGGAACGAGTGCTTCGACATCATCGCCGACAACGCTGTTCTGTACCCCGTTGTCCACGTCAAGACCGTCTCCGCTTCCTGGGACGATCCGTCTACCGCGCCCAACGGCGAGGCCCTCGATGGCTTCAAGGGCATCGGCACGACGAGCATGTCCTTCAGGGGCGTCGCGACCGTCAAGGCCTAAGACTCGTTTGAGTCATATGTGGGGCGTCGGTCGTAAGGCAACGTCCTCATAGTTGAAACAAAGACCCGGGCGGCCTCGATGTCGCTCGGGTCTTGTAATGAGTATCCATACTCATATACCAGTTGGTCCTACCGACAAAAGAAAGGGGAGAGAACGTGAACAACTTTCTACGTTTGATTGGAAGGCGTCTCGTGGCGCTGCCGATCATGGCATTGGGCGTCACCGTCCTGGTGTTCTTCCTTATGTCGTTCTCCAAGACCGACCCCGCCTATACGGCGTTGGGTGACGGTGCCTCGCCCGAGGCGGTTGCCGAGTACCATGAGAAGTATGGTCTGGACGACCCCTGGCCCGTGCGCTACGTGCGCTACATGGGCGATCTGATCCATGGTGACATGGGCACCTATGGTGCTGCTCGCAACTCCGTTGCCAAGCGCATCTCCACGGCCCTGCCCGTCACGATGCAGCTGACCTTCATCGGTCTTGCCATCGGCGCGGTCGTCTCGTTTTTGCTCGGCGTCATCGCGGCACTGTATCGCGATAAATGGCCGGACCAAGTGATCCGCGTCTTTTCCATCGCCGGCTTGGCAACCCCGTCGTTCTGGCTTGCCGTTCTGTTGATTCTGCTGTTCTCTTCCTACCTTAAGGTGCTCCCGGCATCCGGTGCTCTGCCTCACTTCACCACCAACCCGGCTGGCTATCTGGGACGTATGATCATGCCCGCTATCGCTCTGGCATTCCCGCTGACGGGCCAGATGACTCGTATCGTGCGTACGGCCATGGTTGAGGAGCTCGACAAGGACTACGTCCGCATGGCCCGTGGCGCCGGCGTTCCCGAGAAGGTCGTCGTCGGCATCAACGTTTTGCGCAACGCGCTGATCACCCCGGTCACCACCCTCGGTCTTAAGATCGGTTACCTTATGGGCGGCGCCGTCGTCATCGAGGTCATCTTCAACCTCCCCGGCATGGGTACTGCGATTCTGCAGGGCGTTCAGGGCAACGAGGCGAACCTGGTTCAGGGCGTCGTCATCGTCGTTGCTCTTGCCTTCATCATCATCAACATCGTGGTTGACATGCTCTACCTGCTCATCAACCCGCGCATCAGGACGGTGTAGATTATGGTAAAGATTCGAGAGAAGCAAACCGAGCAGCTCGAGAAGGCTGCCTCCAAGGGGCTCAAGCTCGGTGGCTGGAAGAAGATGACGCTGTCTTCTAAGATTGCCGCCGTCGTGCTGGTGTTGGTCGCCCTGACCGCGATTCTGGCGCCCCTTCTTGCCCCCTATAGCCCGGTCGAGATTTTCACTGCTCGCCAGGCTCCCGGCAATGGATTTATCTTCGGTACCGACGATAAGGGCCGCGACATCCTGTCGCGTATGCTTTACGGTGGCCGTTACTCGCTGATTATCGGCTTCGGTGCTACTGCCATGGCTCTGGTCTGCGGCTCGGTCGTGGGCGCCCTCGCGGCGGTTTCGCGCAAGTCCGTTTCCGAGGCGATCATGCGCATCCTGGACATCATCATGTCCATCCCGGGCATCGCCCTCGCTGCCGTCTTCGTCTCCATCCTGGGCAATTCCGTGCCGTCGATCATCTTCGCCATTGGCTTTATGTACACTCCGCAGATTGCCCGTATCGTGCGCGCCAACATCGTGTCCGAGTACGGCGAGGAC
The DNA here is from genome assembly GCA_048528725.1 of Collinsella sp. Lineage (GTDB taxonomy): Bacteria > Actinomycetota > Coriobacteriia > Coriobacteriales > Coriobacteriaceae > Collinsella. The sequence goes on along the minus strand of DBGFLF010000046.1, from coordinate 209 downwards.
TATGTCCGCGCGGTCATCGTTTCCGGCGCCAAGGCTCCGTGGATTTTGATCAAGCATGTTCTGCGTAACTGCATCGCCCCGATCATGGTCTTCACCGTTACCCTGGTCGCCGACGCCATCATCTTCGAGGCCTCGCTGACCTTTATCGGCGCTGGTATCCAGGAGCCCACCGCTACCTGGGGCAACATCCTCGCCGACGCCCGCGGTGG
>DBGFLF010000045.1:0-2780 GCA_048528725.1 Collinsella sp. | reverse complement strand
ACCCAGCACGGCCGCGGCTTCAATACCATGCATTCCGCCCGAGTTGGGCACGGTCACGCTCTTGACGTTCTTGATGATGTTGCCCGAGCAGGCAACATCCATATGATCGGGCTCGCAACCGAGCGTCTGGCTCGCCAGCGCCGCTGCATAGGCAACGGCAATGGGCTCGGTGCAGCCGAGTGCACAGACAAGTTCGCGGTTCAAAACATCGCAAAACGCGGCATCACGGATGGAATCGGTAGGCATAGGTATCTCCTGCTTGCATAACGGGCTGGGCTCTCAAAAAAGTTACCTCCTTTATTTGATAACAATGCATCAAAAACCGCAACCATGGTTCCGGCGGACGGCGCTCGAGCACAAATTGGTGGCATTATTCATGAGAAGCCAATCTTGTTGCATGCTAAAGCGTTTGACCAAAAAACGCCCGAGCGTTTACGCAAGAGTCGCGTTATCATGCAGTCGAAAGCGGTAAACACCTTTAGCATTTGCGCCGCACAGACCAGAGAGGAACCATCCATGAAGATCGGTATCGGTAACGACCACGCCGCCGTCGAGCTCAAGAACATCATCTCCGAGCACCTGAAGGAGCGCGGCTGCGAGGTCGTGAACTTTGGCACCGACACCTCCGAGAGCTTTGACTACCCCATCGCCGGCTACAAGGTGGGCAAGGCAGTTGCTAACGGTGACGTCGACCTGGGCATCCTGATCTGCGGCACTGGCGTCGGCATCAGCCTGGCCGCCAACAAGGTCGAGGGCGTGCGCGCCGTCGTGTGCTCCGAGCCCTTCAGCGCCAAGCTCTCGCGCATGCACAACAACACCAATGTGCTTGCCTTTGGCGCCCGCGTCGTGGGCTCCGAGCTCGCCAAGATGATCGTCGACGAGTGGCTTGACGCCGAGTTTGAGGGCGGCCGTCACGAGCGTCGCGTCAACCTCCTCAATGAGATCGATCAGACTCGCGGCCTTAAGGTCGTCGACGAGGCCTAAGGCACCCAACGCCACAAGATAACGGTAAGGGGCCCGCCCGGAACACACATCCGGGCGGGCCCCTTTGTAGTTTTAGACATAAAAAGAGCGCCGCGGATGGAGTCCCGCGGCGCTCAAGCCACACGCTAACAGCTTTAAGGAGTCAAAGCTGGTTTAGCCAAAGAAGCGCTTGATCTCGATCTCGGCGTTCTCCAGGCAGTCGGAGCCGTGAATCACGTTGGCGTTGACATCGACGGCGAAGTCACCGCGGATGGTGCCGGGGGCAGCATCAAGCGGGTTGGTGGCGCCCATAAGGGTGCGCATCTTGGAGACGGCGGAAAGACCGGAAACAACCATCTTGACGACCGGACCGCTCGTCATAAAGTCGCACAGACCGCCAAAGAAGGGTTTGTCGGCCAGATGGGCGTAGTGTTCCTCGACGGTAGCGCGCTCGAGCGTGGTCATCTCCATGCGCTCGATGACAAGGCCGCTGCGCTCGATACGAGCAACGATCTCGCCGATCTTGCGATCGCGCACAGCGTCGGGCTTAATCATGATGAAGGTCTTCTCGATAGCCATAAGGTAGCCTTTCAAGTAGGTTCGCGCGTGCCCAAGTCCCATTCCGGCACCCGCCTGAACTGCATCGTAACAGAGTTTTAGCTGCAGTTAAACAAAAAGCTGTTTATTGAAGCGCTGTAATTTATTGAAGCGTTCCATATGTGTCACTTCTGTTTCGAAGCCCGATTAGAGTACCATCCGCTCCGCCACCAACTGCACCGAACCGAGCAGACGGTCGGTTGCCGCCCGTGAACGCACCCCCTTCACAACCTGCCCAAAGGTCCTACAGAAGTTCTCGACAAGCTCCTCCCTTCCCTATAACAAAACGGGCGCCCACCGTAGCGAGCACCCGTAAAGGCAAGATATGATGAACGCACCAGACAGACGCATCCTATAAGCTAATTAGCTCCGTGGCCCATCTCGACGACCTTGGTCAACGAGCCAAACACACCTTCGTCGGCAACGAGTTGTGCCTCGGCACGCTGCAGCTGCACGGCAACAGCGGCAGGGGCGGTACCGCCCTCGGTCGTGCGCGCGGCGACAATCGACGGGATGTCGAGCGCCTCGGTAATATCGCGCTCAAAGAGCGGGCTTGCCTCCTGGAACACCTCAAACGGCAGGTCCTCAAGATTGCAGCCGCGCTTCTCACACATCAGGACCAGATGGCCCACCACGGCATGCGCCTCACGGAACGGCAGGCCGCGCTTGGCCAGGTAATCGGCAACATCGGTAGCGGCAAGGTGCCCCACGCCGCACTCGCGCGCCATGGCATCCTCGTTGACGGTCCAAGTCGAAATCATACCGGCCATAACCGACAGACACTGCATGAGCGTGTGGGCGGTATCGAGCGCGCCCTCCTTGTCCTCCTGCAAGTCCTTGTTATAGGCCAGCGGCAGGCCCTTCATGGTCACAAGCAGCTGCACCAGGTTGCCATAGACTCGGCCGCTCTTGCCGCGGATAAGCTCGGCAAAGTCGGGATTCTTCTTCTGCGGCATGATGGACGAGCCGGTGGAGTACGAGTCGGAAAGCGTGATGAAGCCAAATTCGGAGCTCGACCACAGCACGATCTCCTCGGAAAGACGCGACAGGTGCATGGCCATGACGGAGCCGGCGTAATGCAGATCGAGCTGGAAATCACGGTCGGAAACCGCATCGAGCGAGTTGGGAATCACACCCGCAAAGCCAAGCTCGGCAGCCGTCATCTGACGATCGAGTGGATAGCTCGTACCGGCAAGCGCGGCAGCACCCAGCGGGCAGTT
>DBGFLF010000044.1:0-2509 GCA_048528725.1 Collinsella sp. | reverse complement strand
ATCTCTCGCGCCGTCTGATACGACACCGCGGTATAGTGGTCGAGCGTCTCTTGCTTAACGCCGAGCACGCGATGCTTAATCTCGTCGCAGTACGTCACCGCACCGCCGCGCAGCACCGCCGAGGCACCGGGGATATCGGCGATCGTCGAGGCGATCATGCCCGCTGTTAGAGATTCAGCCGTCGATACCGTCACACCACGAACGCTTGCACGCTCGACGATATCGGCTGCGAGCTCTTCATTGTGCGCGGCAATCTGCTCAAATGATTTCGTCATGCCCACCAGGACCTAGACCGAAAAGACGATCTTGCGGCAGTTCCAGAAGTACTGAGCGCCCGAGATAACGGTCAGGATAACGGCCACGGCGTACAGGAAGCGTGAGACGCCATAGAGACCGAGCAACAGCTCCGCAGGCCCCAACTGGAGGCCGGTCATCGCAAAGACGCACAGGTAGCCGCAGATGGAGACCATCGTGGTCGCCGTCTTGTACTTGCCGAGCTTATCGGCGGCAACGACCACACCGGCCGCACTCGCGACCATGCGCAGGGCGCTCACCAGCAGCTCGCGGAACAGGATGATGAACACCGACCACACAGTAACGGCACCAAAGTCCAAGAACAGCAGCAGGGCCGAGAACACGAGCAACTTATCGGCGATGGGATCCAGGAACTTACCGAAGTCGGTGATCTCGTTGCGCGAACGAGCCAGGTAGCCATCAACCTTATCTGTGCACGACAGGATGACGTACAGAATAAAGGCGGCGGCGGCGAGCGGGCCGTCGAAGGTGCTCCAATCCGTACCGGCAACGCTTGTGTGAGACAGCGCCGACACGATCATGAACACCGGAATAAAGACGATACGCACGCACGTCACGATGTTGGCGGGCGTCCAGACACTCGTCAGTTCCTTATTGCTCTCGTTAGCCACGACGCTCTCCTACTCCACAACATGACCGATAAGCTCGTAGCAGAAGCTATCGGTAAACTCGACCGTCAGAATATCGCCCACAGATGCCTCGCTGGCATCCAGATGCACCGCGCCATCGGAATCGGGCGCCTGGAACCAGGCATGTCCGATGAGCTCGGCACCGTCTTCGGTCTCCTCGATACCGTCGACGATCACCTGGGCGCGCTCGCCCACGTGCGCGGCAGTCGCGGCAAAGCCGAGCGACTCGGCCAGGTCCATAGCCTCCTGGGCGCGCTCGAGCTTGACCTCCTCATCGACCTGCCCCTCCATCTTGGCGGCCAGGCTGCCCTCCTCACGCGAGTAGGCAAAGACGCTCGTGTAGTCAAAGCCGACGGTGTCCATAAAGTCGATAAGATCGCGGAACTCGTCGTCGGTCTCGGTCGGGAAGCCAACCATGGCCGTGGAGCGAATCACAATACCGGGGATGCGCTCGCGCAGGTCGCGGAACAGATCCTCGAGCTCCTGGCGCGAACCGGAGCGACGCATGGCCTTAAGGATGCGCGCATCGCAGTGCTGCACGGGGATATCGATATAGGGCAGCACCTCGGGCGTATCGCGAATGGTCTCGATAAGCTCGTCAGTCATGCCCTCGGGCTGCAGGTAGAGTACGCGGACCCACACGTTATGAGGACGCACCGCCTCAGCAACGGCCTGCAACAGCTGCGCCAGATTGCGCGGCTCGCCCTCGGCGAGGTCCTCGTCGGCAAAGTCGGTACCCCAGATGCCCGTGTCCTGACCGATCAGAACGATCTCGCGCACGCCACCGGCGACCAGGTCGCGCACCTCGGAGATAATGCTCTCGGCATTACGCGAGTGATAACGACCGCGGATATACGGGATCATGCAGAAGCTACAGAAGCGGTTGCAGCCATCGGAGATCTTGACGTAGGCGACAGCGCCTTCGACGGTACGCTTGACCTGCGGAATATAGGCGGCAATCTCGCGCTCGACACCCAGCACGTCATCGATGACCGCCACGATGCCGTCTTCCTCGTCGGCCTTCACAAAGGCCGCAACTTCGGGCAGCTCGTCGGGGAGGTCGTCGCCGTAGCGTGACGGCACACAGCCGCACATGACGATCGGGCAGGAACGAACGCCGTCCTGAACCTCATTGGCAAGTTCGAGCGTGGTCTCGATGCTCTCGGACGTTGCAGAGGCAAGGAACGAGCACGTATTGACGATGGCGATATCGGCATCCTGCGGATCGAATGCCTCCTCGTAGCCCGCGGCGGTCGTCAGCGAACGCATACGGTCGGTATCGACCTCGTTCTTGGCGCACCCGAGGGTGATATAGAGCACGGAGCCCAACGGAGTATCCATGTTGGAGAGCGGTCCTTTCGAATGAATTAACGGTAGTTGGTGAACTGCAGCGGCTGACCGTAGTCCTGGTCGCGCAGGAACTGAATCACGGTCTGCAGCGCATCCTTGGAAGCAGAGGAAACACGCAGTTTGTCGGCCTCAATCGTCACCTTGACCTTGAGCTTCTGATCCTTGATGTCCTTATTGATCTTCTTGGCGGTCGTCTGGTCGATACCCTCGACGAT
>DBGFLF010000043.1:0-4502 GCA_048528725.1 Collinsella sp. | reverse complement strand
GAGGTGTACAGATTACCCATTGAACGTGCTCCAAACGTGATGCAGGCCGGCGATGAACTTGTCAATGTCGGCCTTGTCGTTGTAGAAGGCCACGCTGGCGCGGCAGCAGGCAAGGTTCTCGACGCCCAGCCAGGTGAGCAGCGGCTGTGCACAGTGGTGACCGGCGCGGATGCAGACGCCGTCCATGTCCATGATGCTCGCGACGTCGTGCGGGTGGATGCCGCGGACGTTAAAGCTCACAACGCCGTGGTGGTTGTCCCAATAGATGGAGCCGATGATCTGGACAAAGTCGAGCTGCATGAGCTCGCCCATCAGGTAGTGGACGAGTGCCTGCTCGCGTGCCTGGACGTTCTCGTAACCCACCGTGTTGACCAGGTAGTCGAGTGCCGCACCCGTGGCGAAGATGCCGGCGGCGTCCTGTGTGCCGGCCTCGAATTTCTCGGGAACGGGCGCCCAGACGGCGTCCTGCTCGGTAACAGAGTCGATCATCTCGCCGCCGGTGAGCATGGGCGGCATGGCGTTGAGCAGGTCCATCTTGCCCCACAGCACGCCGATGCCCATGGGGCCCATAGCCTTGTGTGCGCTAAAGGCAAAGAAGTCGGCGCCCAGGTCGGCCACATCGACCGGCATGTGCGGCAGCGACTGCGCACCGTCGACGACCAGGTAGCCGCCATACTTGTGCACGAGCTTGCCGAGGTTCTTGACTGGGTTCTCGACTCCCAACACGTTGGAGACCTGACCCACGGCCAGAATCTTGGTCTTGGGACCAACCTTGGCAAGAACCTCCTCGGTGGTGAGCTGACCGGTCTTGGTGGGGTAGAGGTAGACGAGCTTGGCGCCGGTCTCGCGGCAGACCTGCTGCCACGGAATCAGGTTGGAGTGGTGCTCCATGATGGTGATGACGACCTCGTCGCCCGGCTCGAGGACTGTGGGTGCAAAGCTCTTGGCGACCAGGTTGAGCGACTCGCTCGTGTTGCGGGTGAAGACGACCTCGTTGGCCTGTGAGGCGCCGATGAGGTCGGCGATCTGCTGGCGGACCTTCGCGATGGCCTCAGTGGCCTCGACGGACAGCGAGTACAGGCCACGCAGGGGGTTGGCGTTCATGCGCTGATAGAAGTCGCGCTCGGCGTCGAGCACGCAGGCAGGGCGCTGCGCGGTGGCGGCGCTATCGAGGAAGGCGATCTCGGGGTGCTGCTGGAAGAGCGGGAACTGCGCCTTGTAGGGGTTGGTCTCGATGTCTACGGTGGGCCAGCCGCGCGAAGCCTCGTCGCTGGCGTCGAGCTCCATGGGCTCGGGGGCGGTGCAGGTATCGCATTTAACGTGCTCGGTGTCGATCATGCGAGCTCCTCTTCAAAGTTGTCGATCAGGTTGTTGCCCAAGCGGACGACGGCGGCGCGGGTGTGCTCGTCGGTCGCGGAAAGCGCGGCGTCCTCCAGCTTGGCGCGGATGAACAGGTCCTCGGCGGCATTTTGGTCAAGGCCGCGGCAGGCGAGATAGAACAGCTGCTCGTCGCGGACGTGGCCGATGGTAGCGCCGTGGTTGCCGGCGACGTCGTCCTCGTCGCAGAGAATGACGGGAACGGTCTTGTTGTCGACGCCCTTGTTGGCCAAAAGCACCGTCTCGCGCTCGGTGCCGGTTGCACCCTTGCAGCCGTGCACGAGGTCGATGGTGCCGCGGTAGACCTTCTTGGACGTGCCGGTCAGTACGCCGTTGGCGTCGATCTCGCACTCGGTCTTGCGACCGCGGTGGCGCAGCTCGTAGTTAAAGTCGCGCACCTGCTCGCGGGCGCCCAGGTAGTCAGTATCGATGGTGACCTTGGCGGTATCGCCCAGCAGGTCGCCGGCAAGGCCGGTGGCGCTGGCGCCGGCACCCAGGACGGTGTGCTGCACGTTGACGCGCGCGCCCTCGTCCAGGAACAGGCCGGTGTCGTCGAGCGCGATCCAGCTATCGTCGAGCGTCTGCGTGCAGGTCACGTTGACGGTGGCGTACTCGTGGGCGCACACGCGTAGCGCGGAGCCCACGACGCCTTGGCCGGCAACGGGGGAGTCCAGGGCTATGCGCAGGTCGAGCGTTGCCTGCGGACGGGCGACGACATCGATGGCGGCGATGGCCGCGGCAGCGTCGACGCCACTCACGCGCACGGTAACCGTGGCGTGCTTGTATGCGGGCACATCGATGACGACGCGCTTGGTGGCGTGGTCGGCCAGGTAGGTGTAGGTAGCCTCGCCCATGCCAGTCTCGAAGGCCTCGGCAGGGGAGAGCTCCTCCTCGAGCTTGATGGCGCCGGCCTGGTAGATGGAGGTGGCGGGCACGTCGAGCTCGGTCTCGGGCGTGATGCGGGCGCGGTCGGCGGCATCGCCGGGCGCGGAGGCGCGGCGCTCGGGGAAGCGCTCGGCCATGGCGTCCATGGCGGCGTCGAACGCGTCTGCCATGCCGGTAAACTGCTCGTCCAAGCCCTCGACCTCAACGGCCCCGGTGGGAGCGGCGGCAAGCTCGTCAGAGAGCTCGAGCTTGGTCTGGTTCATCTTCAGCCAGCCCCATGTGGCAGCCGGCATCGCATTGACCTGCTCAAGGGTGGTAGCAGCGGTGTTCGTGGTCTGTTTCATTATCCGATCGCTCCTTCCATCTCGAGCTTGATCAGGTTGTTCATCTCGACGGCGTACTCCAGCGGCAGCTCCTTGGAGACCGGGTTGGCAAAGCCGTTGACGATCATGGTACGGGCCTCTTCCTCCGAGATACCGCGGCTCATCAGGTAGAACACCTTATCGTCGCCGATGCGGCCGATGGTGGCCTCGTGGCCGATGTCGACGTTCTTGGCGCGGATGTCCATGGCCGGAATAGTGTCGGAGCGGCTTTGGTCGTCGAGCATCAGCGACTGGCAGCTCACGGTTGCCTTGGAGCCCTCAGCCTTGGGTGTCGCCACGATAGAGCTGCGGAACGTCTGGATGCCGCCGCTCTTGGAGATGCCCTTGGTCTCGACAGTTGCCGAGGTCTCGGGCGCGTTGAGCACGACCTTGCAGCCGGTATCGAGGTTCTGGCCGGCGCCGGCAAAGGTGATGCCGGTAAAGCTCGAGCGAGCGCGGCGGCCGTTGAGCACGCTCATGGGGTAGAGGTAGCCCACGTGGCTGCCGAAGGAGCCACTGATCCACTCGATGTCGCCGTCCTCGTCCACGCGCGCACGCTTGGTGTTGAGGTTGTACATGTTCTTGGACCAGTTCTCGATGGTCGAGTAGCGCAGGTGCGCACGCTTGCCCACAAAGAGCTCGACGGCGCCGGCGTGGAGGTTGGCCACGTTGTACTTGGGCGCGGAGCAGCCCTCGATAAAGTGCAGGTCGGCGTCGTCTTCGACGATGATGAGCGTGTGCTCAAACTGGCCGGCGCCCTTGGCGTTGAGGCGGAAGTAGCTCTGCAGCGGGAAGTCGAGCTTGGTGCCCTTGGGCACGTAGACAAACGAGCCGCCCGACCATACGGCGCCGTGCAGGGCCGCAAACTTGTGGTCGGTGGGCGGGATGAGCGTCATAAACTTCTCGTGGATGAGCGGTTCCCACTGCGGGTCGTGCAGGGCCTCCTCGATGCCGGAGTAGACGATGCCCATCTTGGACGCGGTGTCCTGCATGTTGTGGTAGACCAGCTCGGAGTCGTACTGCGCGCCGACGCCCGCCAGGTAGCTGCGCTCGGCCTCGGGGATGCCCAGGCGCTCAAAGGTGTTCTTGATGTCGTCGGGCACCGACTCCCAGTCGTGCTTTTGGTCGGTGTTGGGCTTGACGTAGGTGACGATGTTGTCCATGTCCAGGCCCTCGATGGAGGGGCCCCACGTCGGGTCGGGGAAACGATTGAAGATCTCGAGGGACTTTAAGCGCAGGTCGAGCATCCACTGCGGCTCGTCCTTCTTTGCGCTGATCTCGCGCACGATGTCGGGCGTGATACCGGCGTCGAGGCGCTCGAATCCCTCCTCGCCATAGGTGAAGTCGTAGAGGCTGCGGTCGATGTCCGCGACCTCGGTGCGGTTCTTGGTCATTGCGTCGCCCCTTTACGCCTGCTGCTCGGCAGCGGCGGACTCGGCCTGGGCGCGCTGCTCGGCGGCCTCGCGCTCGAAGGTCTCAAAGCCGTTCTTGTCGATCCAGGGGATCAGCGAGGCGTCGTCCTCGCGTACGATGTGGCCCTTGACCATAACGTGGACGCGGTCGACATCCAGGTGCTCCAGGATGCGCGTGTTGTGCGTGATGATGAGCATGGAGCCGTCGCAGCTCTTGCGGTAGGCGTCCATGCCATGGCTGACGGTGGAAAGGGCGTCGACGTCCAGGCCGGAGTCGGTTTCGTCCAGGATGGCGAGCTTGGGCTGCAACAGCAAAAGCTGGAGCATCTCGACCTTCTTCTTCTCGCCGCCCGAGAAGCCCACGCCCAGCTCGCGGTTGAGATAGGCGGTATCCATGTTGAGCTCGGCCGCGAGCTCCTTCACGCGGCGGCGGAACTCCTTACCCTTCATCTCCAGGCCGGGGCGG
>DBGFLF010000042.1:0-4101 GCA_048528725.1 Collinsella sp. | reverse complement strand
AGACAGGCAGGTTGGTGCTGTCGCCCAGCAGGTCTGTGCCGTATTTTTGGATGGGAATCTCGCCCGCGGAATAGCCGGTCCACAGGGCGCACGCCAGCTGCGGGGTATAGCCGCAGAACCACAGGTTGGTGGTGTTGTCGGTGGTGCCCGTCTTGCCGGCATAGGGCTGGTTGACGCTCAGGGCGCCGGCAGCACCCGTACCGCCGCCCTTCATGACGCCGGACAGAACATCGGTGACCGCGGCGGCCTCGCCCTCGGTAAGTACCTGTGAGGGATTGTCGGTGTGCTGGTACAGCACCGAACCGGTACGAGAGTCAATCTCGGTGATGGCGATCGGCTGGCGATAGTAGCCGCCGTTGGCAAACGTCGCGTAGGCGGCGGCCATCTCGAGCGGCGAGATCGAGCCGGTGCCGAGGGTCATGACGGGAACGTCCTCGATGTTGTCCTTGGCGGGATCGATGCCGAGCTTTTTGACGAGCGAGATGATCTTGCTGTTGCCGACGGCTTCCGCCACCTGGATGTAGCCGGTGTTGGAGGAGTATGCCGTCGCCTGCTTAAGCGTGATGTTGCCATAGCTATGGTTGGCGTAGTTTTGGACCTCGGTCGTGGTGCCCTTGGCCTTGAGCGGCGAGTTGCAGTTGAGGGTGACGTTGGGGTTCATGCCGTTTTGGATGGCAGTTGCCAGCGTAAAGGCCTTAAAGGTGGAGCCGACGGGACGCTTGGCCGTGGCATGGTTTACGTGGTTCTCGTCGGCGTTGTAATCGTAGCCGCCCACCATGCACTTGATGTAGCCGGTCTTGGGGTCGACGACGACCATGCCCATGTCCAGGCCGTCGAGCGAGAGCGTGTCGAGCTGCTCGCGAACGGCATTCTCTGCCACCTGCTGCATCGTGGGGTCGATGGTGGTCTTGACGGTCAGGCCGCCCTTAAAGAGCACGTCGGTCGAGAACTCCTGCTCCAGCAGCTGCTTAACATAGGCGACAAAGTAGGGCTGCGAGTATACGTCAACGCCGCTGCCCGAGATTTCGGTCACGTTGAGGGTGATGGGCTCGGCCTGTGCGGCATCGTGCTCCTCCTGCGTAATGTGGCCCAGGCGCAGCATGTTGTCGAGGACCTTGTTGCGACGGGACAGCGCCAGGTCGGGGTTGACCGTGGGGTCGTACTGCGAGGGCGAGTTGGGAAGGCCGATCAACAGCGCGGCCTCGCTCAGGGTGAGGTCTGCGGCGCTCTTGGACAGATAGGTCTCGGCTGCGGCCTCGATGCCGTAGGCGCCGTGACCGTAATAGATGGTGTTGAGGTACATCATGAGGATCTCGTCTTTGGAGTACATGTCCTCCATCTTGATGGCGATGTAGGCCTCGCGCACCTTACGCTCGATGGTCGAGTCGAACTGCTCCTCCTGCAGAATGGTGTTGCGCACCAGCTGCTGGGTGATAGTCGAGGCGCCTTCGTGCCCGCCGCCGAGGGTTGCCACCGCAGCACGCGCGATACCCCACAGGTCGATACCGCCGTGCTCGTAGAAGCGCTCGTCCTCGACGTCAACGGTGCCCTGCAGCACGTAGGGGGAGACCTCGTCCTTGGTGATGGACTTGCGGTTTTGCGTGTAGAAGCTCGCGATCTTGTTGCCGTTGCAGTCGACGATCTCGGTGGGCTCGCTCACCAGATACGCGTTGGCGTCGGTGTAGTCGGGCAGATCGGACAGCCAGCGGTTGACGTTGCCGACCATGCCGATGCCAAATGCCACGCCCGCGATAAGCAGAAAGCCCAAAAACGAGAGCAGGATTATGGGCAGGGCATGCGTCTTTGAACGGCTGCGTCCCTGTCGTTGGCGAGGACCCATATATTGACCTCCAGGTATGTCGTGCCGGACGGCGGATATGCCGTCGGGGCAGGATGGACATAAGTTATTACACGATAAACCAAACGGGGCGCGCGAGGCCTCGTGTATGCTGGAAGACGGCATTTTTCAGAGTGAATGCATACCTTGGTAAGGAGTTTGCCGATGGCGATTCGGACGATGGGGCCGAGCGGACAATACGAGACTGGATTGGATGCTGCCGGTGCGGCGCTGCCCGAGCTGCTGGCGCCGGCGGGCGGGCTCGACCAGATGCTTGCGGCCATCGCCGCGGGTGCCGATGCCATCTATGCGGGGTTGGGCGGCTTTAACGCCCGTGTGAGCGCTCATGGCTTTACGGATGACGAGTTTGCGCGCGGTTGTGCCGTGGCGCATGCTCATGGCGTGCGTGTGTACGTGACGCTCAACGTGTTCGTGTTTGACGATGAACTGTCCGACGCGGTGGCGCTGGGAGCTCATGCACTGGAGCTGGGCGCCGATGCTCTGATTGTGGCCGATGCCGGGTTGGCCTGCGCGCTGCGCGCGGCGATTCCCGGGGTCGAGATTCACCTGTCCACGCAGGCGGGCGCTCATAGCGAGGGTGCCGTGCGGCTTGCCGCCGACGAGCTGGGGGTCGAGCGCGTGACGACGGCACGCGAGCTGACGGTCGACGAGATTGCGGCGCTATGTGCCACGGGCGTGCCCATCGAGGTATTCTGCCACGGTGCGATTTGCATCGGCTATTCGGGGGCGTGCGAGTTCTCGGCCCTGCGGCGTGGGCGCTCGGCGATGCGCGGCGACTGCACGCAGCCGTGCCGTCTGGCGTACGACCTGGTGGACGAGGCGGGGCAGAGCGTTGTCGCCGTCGAAGGGGATCGCCTGCTGTGCCCGCGCGACTATCTGGGTATTGCGCATCTGCCCGAGCTTGTAGATGCCGGCGTGGCGTCGCTCAAGATCGAGGGGCGCATGAAGAACCCCGATTACGTATTCAATGTGGTGCGGGTGTGGCGCCGGGCGCTCGATATGCTGCGCGACGACGCGTGGGACCCCGGTGCCGTGGAAGAGCTTGAACGCGAGCTGGGAAGGTCGTTTAACCGTGGGTTTACCGATGCGTACCTGCGAGGGCGTTCGGGTGCCGAGCTGATGAGCTTTGAGCGCGCAATTAACCAGGGCGTGCGCGTGGGACGCTTGGTTGCTGTGGGCCACGAAGAGGTGACCGTTGAGTTCGACGCCGCCGTGGCGGCGGGTGACACGCTCGAGATTCGGTTCTATCCGGGTGTCGACGCGCGTCCCGATGTGCCCAAGCGCTGGCCGCAGGTGCCCTGCCCGGTGGATGCCGCAGCGGGGGAGCGCGTCGTCGTGCATTGCAAGCGTAAGGTGGGCACGGGCTGCGAGGTATACCTGATTCGCAGCGCCGGCGTGTTGGATCAGACGGCGGCGGTGTTGGAGCGCATGCGGGCCGAGGCGGATGCGATTGCGCCCGTTGCGCGTGCCGTTGAGGTGCTGCCCTTTGAGGGCGTTGCGGTGGATGGCGGTGCGTCGACGGAGTTGGTGGAGTGCGCGGTTCCCACTCGCATGGTTTTTGCTTGGCAGCTGATGGATGCCGACCCGCGCGGAGAACTCGATTTGTCCGACGCCGTTGTGGTGCTTGACGAGGTGTGCCGCACGGGTGACGCTGACCGGACCCGCTCACTGATGCAGCGTGCCGGGCGCGTCGTCTGCCGCAACCTGGGACAGGTGGTGATCGCTCGCGAGCTGGGCGTGACGTTTGACGTGGCGGCGCCGGTGTTCTGCGCGAATCGGGCAACGTTTGCTTGGCTGCGCGGGCTCGGTGCAGGGCGGGTGTACTTGCCGGCCGAGTTGCTCAACAATGATAGAGGGCGTATTGCCGAGCTGGCTGCTGAACCCGGCGTCCTTGGCCCCATCGACGCCGACCGTCCCGAGCTTATGGTGTGCGAGCACTGCCTGCTGACCGCCGAGGGCGTCTGCGCCACCGATGCGACGGGACAGGTCCGTTGCCGCGACTGCTTGCGTCGTCGGCAGGTACGCTATCTGGTCGAGCGTGACGGTACACGTCTGCCAGTTGCCATTGACGCATGCGGCAGGACGAGGATTTTCCTGTCGTAGGTGCCGCGTCGCGTCAGTTTGTTATCATAAGAGAGTTTATGGACTTCCAGCACCGCCGTTTTCGGCGAGGGTGCTATAGCAAAAGGAGGATACCCAATGCTGTCTGTTGACGAGCAAATGCGTATCATCACCTCGGGCGC
>DBGFLF010000041.1:0-4560 GCA_048528725.1 Collinsella sp. | reverse complement strand
GGTCTGTCCATGGGGCTCGAGACATCGAAAGTTCCCGTCGTAATGTCTTTCGAGACGGTCGTCACCGTACTGGTGGGCATTGGTGTCTATGCCGAGCCCGCCGGCGCGATCAAGGTCCTGGGCATCGTGCTGGTGCTCGCGTCCATCCTGATCATGAACACCGATTTCTCCAAGCTGCGCAACAGCGTCATTGTCAAACGTATTGTCGAGAGCATGACCTTTAAGCCCAATGCGTGGTGGACTGAAAAATCTCAGGACATGGATCTGTTTAAGGAACGCACCGGCATCGCGCTGGAGCCCACCGTACAGGAAAGCCCCTGGTACTTCGTGCGATAGGGGATTGCGCGCGGTGTCCGACCTGGGGTTATCCAGTCAGCGCCGGCCAACCCAGCCCCAACGTTTCAAGTACGTTAAACCCGTCAACGGTCGATTTTCACCCGCGAGCGGTCTTTATACTAATTAGCAATATCCGCAACGTATAAGACGTTATAATGACCATAACGAAAAGGAGGAGACAAGATGAATCAGATCATTCTCGCATCTCATGGCGGCCTGGCCGCAGGCGCCAAAGACACGCTCGAGATGGTTCTCGGCGACGTGTCGAACGTCCACGTCGTGTCGCTTGCTCGTGACGACAAGGAGCCCATCACCAATAAGGTTGAGGCTATGATCGCCACGTTCAACGCGGACGACACCGTCTATGTTCTGACCGATATGCTCGGCAGCTCGGTCAACAACAACATGGTCGAGCTTTCCAAGAACGGCACGAAGTTCACGGTTGTCAGCGGTTTCAACATCCCGCTGGCGCTCACGCTCGCTATGAGCCCCGTCCCCGTCAAGGGTGCCGAGCTCGCAGCCCTCATCAACGAGGCCCGCACCGGTCTGACCAACCCCAACGCACCGGTCGAGGCTGCCGCGGCTCCCGCCAAGAAGGCCAAGGCGTCCCGTCACAGCTCCGGTCCCGCCAAGATCGTCCTCGCACGTCTTGACTACCGTCTGCTGCACGGCCAGGTCGTCTTTACCTGGACCACCAAGGTTCAGGCCGAGCGCATCATCGTCGTCGACAACGCCGCCGCCAACGATGACATCAAGAAGGGCGCTCTTAAGCTGGCCAAGCCCCAGGGCGTGCGCCTGAACGTCTTCACCGTCGAGCGTGCCCTCGCCAAGATGGACAAGCTCAACACCCTCGGCGAGCGCGTCATGTTCGTCTTTGGCAACACTGCCGAGATGCTGCAGTTCTGCCAGGGCTACAAGCTCGACGCCATCAACCTGGGCGCCACCGCCAACCACGACGGTGCCGATCAGGTCGGCGGCAAGGACAGCTCCGTCTTCCTCGACGCCAACCAGAAGGCCGACGTCAACCAACTGCTCGACATGGGCATCAAGCTCTACGTCCAGCAGACCCCTACGTATCAGAGCGTCGACATCGACGCCAAGCTGTAATCAACCAGGCTTTTGCCTGACTGAAAGGAGAAGGGTATGAATACGTTCATCAGTGCGGTGCTCGTCGGCCTCGTCGGCGTGTTCTGCATGTGGGACTCCCGCCTGCTCGGTCGTCTTAACTTCGAGCAGCCCCTCGTTGGCGCTACGCTCGTCGGTCTGCTGCTGGGCGATGTGCCCACCGGCCTTGCCGTCGGTGCCGCCGTCGAGCTCGTGTCCATGGGCCTGGTGCAGGTCGGCGCCGCCGTTCCGCCCGATATGGTCCTGGGCGGCATCGTGGCCGCTGCCTTTGCGTGCCTGACCGATGCTTCCGCCGAGACCGCCATGACGATCGCCATCCCGGTCGCCGTCCTGGGTCAGCTCCTCGGCATCGTGTTCCGCTCCATCATCGCCGCCCTCACCCATGTGGCAGATAGCGCGATCGATAACGGAAAGTTCAAGACCGCCTACCGTATGCACATCTGCGCCGGCTCCGGTCTGTACGCCGTCATGTACTTCCTGCCGATCTTCCTCGCCGTCTTTGTTGGCACCGACCTGGTCCAGGCCATCGTCAACATGGTTCCCGAGTGGCTGTCCACTGGTCTTAACGTTTCGACCAAGATCATGACCGCCTACGGCTTGGCCCTGCTGCTCACCATGATGATCAAGAAGGGTATGACTCCGTTCCTGTTCATCGGTTTCCTGCTCGCCGCTTACCTCAACCTGTCCGTCATCGCGGTCGCTCTGATCGGTGTGTGCCTGGCTGTCGTCTTCATGGGCTTCAAGTTCAACGGTTCCCATGCAGCCGCCGGTGTCGATTCCGACTACGATCCGCTCGAAGACGACGAAGACTAAGGAGGAACACACTATGGCAACCGCAACCAAGGACGTGTCCCTGAACAAGAAGGTCAGCCAGTTCTTCTGGCGCTCCTGGGCCATCCAGGCCTCTTGGAACTACGAGCGTCAGATGAACATGGGCTTCCTCTACGGCATGGTTCCCACGCTCGATCGCCTCTATCCGGATGAGTCCGACCCCAAGCAGCTCGCTGCTAAGAAAGAGGCTTACCACCGTCACATGGCGTTCTACAACTGCACCCCGCAGACGAGCGCTTTCATCCTGGGCCTCGCCGCCTCCATGGAGGAGGAGTACGCCAAGGATCCCGAGAACTTCGATCCCGATTCGATCAACGCGGTCAAGACCTCCCTCATGGGTCCGCTTTCCGGCATCGGTGACTCCTTCTTCCAGGGCACCATCCGCGTTATCGCCTTTGGTCTGGGCGTTCAGCTGGCTCAGCAGGGCTCCATCATGGGCCCGATCCTGGCCATGCTCATCTCCATCGTCCCCTCTGTGCTGATCACTTGGTTCGCAGCCAAGATGGGCTATCAGGGCGGCCACGAGTACCTGAGCAAGCTTCAGGGCGGCGACCTCATGGAGAAGCTCATGTATGTCTGCGGCATCGTGGGTCTTATGTCCGTGGGCGGCATGATCGCCACGCTGATCGGCGCCACCACCCCGCTGCAGTTCGCTGAGGGCACCGTCGTGATCCAGGACATCCTGGATGGCATGATGCCCCAGATGATCTCCCTTGGCCTCACTGGCCTTATGTACTGGCTCATCAAGAAGAACGTCAACACCGGTTGGCTTCTCGTGATCGCCATTGTGGGCGGCATCGCCCTCTCCGCGGCCGGCATCCTGGCCTAGTCGCGACCAAGCGTCTAACCGCTTTCCCCCGGGGGCCTGCCTGGCATCCCATACCCCAGGCAGGCTTCCATCCCTATACGTGACAAAGGGGAGTCCCTTTGTCACATCCTCAACGGGCCGGCGACTCGGTCCAAATCACGGTAACCCTGCGTGCGCCCGGCAATGTGGCGCCGCAAAAATCGAAAGGAATGTGTCAGATGTACGAGATCGACCTTAACCTCCCTAAGCAGATCGTCGCTGACGTCCTGTCCAACCACGAGATCCACAGCGTCGCCTTCGTCGGCTGCGGCGCTTCCATGTCCGACCTTTACCCCGCCAAGTACTTCCTGGCCAACAACACGGACAAGCTGAACGTTCAGATCTTCACCGCTAACGAGTTCAACTACGACACGCCCTCCTGGGTCAACGAGCACACCTTCGTGATCACCTGCTCCCTCGGTGGCTCCACGCCCGAGACCGTCGAGGCCAACAAGACCGCCAAGAAGCACAACTGCCCGGTCGTCTCCCTCACCAACAAGGCTGGCTCCGCTCTGACCGTCGACGCCGACCACGTCATCGTTCACGGCTTCCACGCCAACTACGCTGCCAAGTGCGAGAAGCCTGGCTACGCCATCGCTCTTGCTCTCGAGATCCTTCAGCAGACCGAGGGCTATGACCACTACGAGGACATGATCACCGGCCTCACCAACATCTTCGATCTCTGCGAGAACGCCGCTCAGCACTGCAAGAAGCTCGCCAAGAAGTTCGCCGAGGACTTCAAGGACGACAAGATGATCTACTTCATGGCTTCCGGTGCCTCCGAGAAGATGGCTTATTCTCACGCCGCCTTCCTGTTCACCGAGATGCAGTGGATCGACGCCGCCGCCTACAACACCGGCGAGTACTTCCACGGCCCGTTCGAGGTTTCCACCGAGGGTAAGCCCTACGTCTTCTTCATGTCCGATGGCGCCACCCGTCCGATGGACGCCCGCGCCCTCACCTTCCTTGAGCGCATGGGCGCCAAGGTCGCTCTGATCGACTCCAAGGACTACGGCCTGGCTGACGCCGTGCCCGCGAGCGTCATCACCTACTTCAACCCGCTGCTGCACCTCGCCGTTATGCGCGAGTACGGCAACCAGATCGCCGAGGCCCGTCAGCACCCGCTGACCATGCGCCGCTACATGTGGAAGCTTTCCTACTAATCACAAGTAAGTAGACCTTACGGGTTGATTGAGAGGGGATGGGGTTTGCGCCCCGTCCCCTTTTTTGCTCTGGGGAGGGCGTGTCTGTCGCGTCGCAAATCCCAGATAAAACCTACCAAAATAAACCTGTCCCTTTTTGGCAGGTGGGAGGAGATGCGTATGATCAAGGCAGTGCTGTTTGACATGGACGGCGTGCTGGTCGATACCGAGTGGTTCTACAACCGTCGTCGCGTGGCGTTTATGGAAGAGAAGGGCTTT
>DBGFLF010000040.1:0-3519 GCA_048528725.1 Collinsella sp. | reverse complement strand
GAGTGCAATCACAGCTACGAGCTTCAGCAAGCCTACGTGGCAGCCGGCCATACCGAGCAGGAGGCGCAAGACAAGTACAAGTGGCGCGATGACTCTGGCAGCGTTCTCTCCTTTGGCGGCATCAACGTGACGATTGATTGGACGCAGCCCGAAGGCAAGCGCATTGTGAGTGCCACACTCACCAAGGACGGCAGCACGCTCGACCCCGCCAAGACCTATACCGTCGCCACCAACAACTACATCATTACCAACACGACCGACTTCCCCACCTTCGCACACGCCACCAAGCGCACCGAGTGGGGCACGTGTGAGGCGGCGCTGAGGGCGCTGATTGGGCAAAACGGCTGGGAGAGCAAGATGGCCGGACTCGCCGGCACCATCAGCTTCGGCTCCGCAGCCGTGGACCCCACGCCCACACCGGCCCCGACGCCTAAGCCCTCGCCTAAGACGGACACGACGACCACGAAGGTCATCACCAAGAAGACGACCGGCAAGCTCGCCGCAACGGGAGACCGCACGCTGGCAGTAGTTGGCACGTGCCTTATCGGCGGCATCATCGTCATCATTCTCGGCATTATCTGGAAGCGTCGACGCTAAGCTACACCGCCGGGCCTTGCAGCCCCGCCGCGTAAACCTTATATCGAGCACAGAAGCCCGTCCGAATTTGATCGGACGGGCTTCTTGGTGGGTATCATGGTTGGATAATCATGAGGAGGTTTCCCTACATGGAATTGTTTGAGCCAATTCTTCATTTCTTTGCACAACGATGGGTCCACAACATCATCTGGGCCGGTATCTTGGCCATCGGCACCGCCGTTGCCGCCAAAATCGCGTCCAAGACCCTGCACCACCTGCTTAACCGCGATGATAACCCGCTCCCAGCATCGAGCATCTTCATCAACATCACACGCGCCGTCATCTGGATGATCGGCGGCAGCTTTATCCTCGACAACTGTTTTGGCATTAATGCAAACGCCCTCGTCGCCGCTCTTGGCGTCGGCGGCATCGCCATCTCGCTCGGCTTTCAGGACACGCTGTCGAACCTTATCGGCGGTATGCAGGTGACCTTTATGGGCATTATCAAACCCGGCGACAATATCGAGGTCGGCGGCGTGTCGGGCGTGGTCCAAGATATCACCTGGCGTCACACAACCATCGAGGACGCCTGCGGGCAGACCATCATTGTGCCCAACTCCAACATCTCCAAGAACACGCTCGTGCATCTGATGCCCTTTGGGCGCGTGGCCGTGCCCGTTGCCGTAAAGGACACGTCTAAGTGGGCTTCCCTTGACGCGCTGGCAGACGAGCTCACGAGCGCAACCAAAACGGCCGTCTCGCCCATCTCTGGCTTTGACAAGGAGCCGTACGTGCTCTTTAGCGAGATCGGCGACTTTGGCGTTAAGGGCAAAATCATCTTTATCGTCAGCGACGATAGCACCACTTTTACGGCAGCCGACGCCTGCATTCGTGCCATCGCCCCCATCATCGCCTAAACCACCACAAAGGGGACAGGCACCTTTGTGGTGGTTTCGCATCGTGGTACCATGGTTCATATCGTTGTTTAAACGACTAAGGGAGCAACATTATGGAAGAGGCCTATCGTCAAGCACGCAAGCGCGGCGAGCAAGGACGTCGACGCGCCATTAGCCAAAGCGAGCATCCATACCTTACGGACCTCGATAGCTTGGTTGCTCAGCTCCCCTTAGGTCAGCGAGAGAATGTCGGCCTGCGGGATATTCCGCTCGAAATGGTCGTCGGCACGGTCACCAAGGGCCGTCAGTCCGCCTTTTCGTGTAACTTTATGCCCCTGCTTCCGTTTAGCACCGAGTTCGCCCGCAAGTGGTCCAACCTCTACGACATCCAGGTGACCGAGGGCTATCGCGACCCCGTCATCGTCACCGAGTTCATGCATCGGTTCTATGTCCAAGAAGGCAACAAACGCGTCAGTGTCCTCAAATTCCTAGACGCCCCGACGGTTTCGGCCAAGGTCACCCGTCTCTACCCCGGCACATGGGATTCCGTCGAAAGCCGCCTGTACGGCGAGTTCTGCGCGTTTTGGCGCGTCTGCCCCCTATACGAGATCGAGTTCTCGCGTGAGGGAAGCTACGAAACGCTCGCCAAGATGCTCGGTCAGAACCTTATCGAAAAATGGCCGCAGAAAAAGGTCGACTACCTGCGCCACACCTTCCTGCTCTTTAAGCGCGCCTACCTTCGCGCAGGCGGCGACCACCTGGACATTACGCCCGCCGACGCCATGCTCGTGTACCTCAATGTGTACAACCAGGACCGTCTGCTGGATACGCCAACGGATATCGTCGTAAACCGCCTGTGCAAGATTTGGCGCGAGCTGGTCATTGCCGGCAAAAATGACGAGGACAAGGTCGATCTTGTCGAAGCGCCGAGCGTCGATGAGGAGGAGTCGCCCGCCAAGTCCACCTCCGGCGTGCTCAACTTCTTTATGGGCAAGACTGTCTATTCGGCGGCCAACCCCCTGCGTATCGCCTTTATCCATGAGTTCCCCTGTGCGACGTCGAGCTGGGACAGTCTGCACGACCAAGGACGTCAGTATCTCGATGAGCACTTTGGCGGTATCGTGCGCACCGAGGCGTTTGAGGACTGTCACGATCCGGATGTGTTCTACGCCGCCGTGGAAACGGCTGTCAAACATGGAGCAAACGTCATCTTCTCGACCTCGCACCGCCTAATGGAATATACGCTCAGGGCTGCCGTTGAGTATCCCCAGGTGCGATTCCTCAACTGCTCTATCGGCCTTCCCCACCAAAGCGTACGCTCGTATTTTGGAAAGATGTACGAGGCAAAGTTTCTGCTGGGCGCCCTTGCCGCCAGCATGGCGGACAACCATCGCATCGGCTACCACGCGTCGGTCTTCGCATCCGGCGCGCTCAGCGAGATCAATGCCTTTGCCATCGGCGCCTCGCTGCTCGACCCCCGCGCGCAAATTATCCTCACCTGGGGCGATGTGCCCGCCGGCGGTCTTGCCGAGGCCATGTGCCGCGAAGGCGTGAGCGTCATGACCGGCGCTGACATGTCAAAGTCGCTCGAAGACCCTACGGCCTACGGACTCCACCGCCTGGTCGATGGCAAGGTTTCCGGCATCGCCATGCCGGTATGGAACTGGGGCCGTTACTACGAGCTCATCGTTCGCAGCCTTCTGCACGGCACGTGGGACGAGACCAGCGATGACAACCAAGTGCGCGCCGTCAACTACTGGTACGGCATGAGCTCCGGCGTTATCGACATCCGTTACGCTCCGGGCCTACCCTACCAGACGCGCAAACTCGTGCAGTTGCTCCGCAATGGCATCGTCGAGGGCTCCATCAATCCATTTGGCGGCGAACTCCATAGCCAAGACGGCGTGGTGCAGATCGAGGGCTTTCCCCCGCTGCCGAGCACGCAAATCGTCGAGATGGACTGGCTGGCCGACAACGTGGTAGGTGCCATTCCGCAGCCCAACGATGAGCCGAAAGTCCACGCCCTATGAAAATCCTTGCCATAGCC
>DBGFLF010000039.1:0-9431 GCA_048528725.1 Collinsella sp. | reverse complement strand
GCTCAGTTGGTAGAGCACCGCTCTCGTAAAGCGGGGGTCACCGGTTCGAGCCCGGTCGCTGGCTCCATTGCACAAGATAGCCGCCTTCGGGCGGCTTTTTTGTTGCCAATTTCGGGCGCATATCCGCCAATCCAAGCACAACGCCGCCGGAAACTCCCCTACTCAACAAAAAGCCCCGCCAACCGCAATCCCCAAAGGAACCGCGATCAGCGGGGCCCAAGCGCGCTCCTCAATGGAATCACGCCATCAGACGAACAACTCAGCCGAGCAGCGCGCTACTCCTCCCAGTAAGCATCTGCAAGCAGCTTAAAGCAGATCTTCTTGACCGGCTGTGCGCCATCGCCCGGGAACTCGAGCGTGGGCATATGAGGCTCGCCGGCAACAAACAGCGCAAACTTGTCGTCGGCAAGATCGCCGGCGATCGAGGCGTCGGAATCGACCAGATCGTAGTCGTCCTTCTCGTCAAACTCCTGGACCAGCGTCAGACTGCCCGTGGCAACCTTAAAGGCCTCGCGACCCTCGACATCGATCTGCAGGTCGTGATAGCGCTGATGCGTCTCATAGTGAGCCTCGGCCTCGGGACGCGTCGTGGGAGCCATAACGTTCGCAAAGACCTTGTCGCCCAGAATCGGATGGCTGCCGACCTCGAGCTCCGCCGGATCGTTCTCCTCGAGCCAATCGATCAGCACATCGAGGCCCTTGAGCATTCCGCGGTACTCCTCGATATCGCCTAATGCACCGTAAATCATCTAAATCCCCTCTCGGATCGTTTCTTTGGCGGCTACTCGGTAAACGCGTTACCGACGCTGTTGCCACCCACATACGTCTCGACCAGGGTAAGGTCGGGATTGAACACGACAAAGTCGGCGTCGCGCCCCGGCATAATGCTACCGCACTTGTCGTCGACATGAGCCAGCAAGCGATGCCGGGGCCGACGCCCAAGCTCTTACAGCTCAGTCACGACAACGCCGTTGTAGACCTCATCCCAACGGTCCATGACCAGATGGCCGGTCATGGGATCCATGGCATTGAGCTTGCCGCAGGTGTTGGCGGTACGCAGCACCGTCTCGTCGTCTGCGCCAGCAGCAATGGCATGCGCGAAGCCAGCGATAGTGGAGTCACCAGAGCCCGTGGCGTTAACGGCAGGGATATCGGGCGTCTTTGCGCGGAACGCACGGCCGTTGTGGAAGCCCACGGAGCCGGCAGCGCCCATGGACACGACGACCCAGGGGATATCGGAGAAGCGGGCGTCAGAGGCGAGCGCGGCGCGGAGCTCGTCCACATCGTCAGTGGTAAAGCTCGTGCCCAGAAGGCCGTTGATCTCGGTCAGGTTAGGCTTGACCAGCTCGGGCTTAATTTCGGACTTGAGGGCGGCCTCGAGCGAAGCGCCCGAGGTATCGAGCAACACCTTGGCGCCGGCGTTCTCGGCAATGCCCGTGATCTTGGCATAGTAGTCCGCCTCGACACCGCGGGGCAGCGAACCCGAGATGGTGACGACGTCGGCCTTGCTCGCAAGCTCGGTAAACTTGGCGGTAAAGGCATCGAGCTCCTCGGGGGCAATTGTCGGGCCGCTCTCGAGCAGCTCGGTCTGGTTGCCGGCATGAAGGATATTGAGGCAGATGCGGGTCTCGCCCTTGATGGGCACAAAGTCGTTGTTAATACCGTTGGCGTCCATGAGCTCGGCCATGTAGGCGCCCATGTGGCCGCCGAGCAGACCGGTTGCCACAACGTCGTCGCCCAGCTGACCCAGCACACGGGCCACGTTGAGGCCCTTGCCGCCGGCGGTCTTTTCGGGCGTCACACGGTTGACGTCGTCGATAACGAGCTCATCGAGCTGATAGCGCGTATCGACAGACGGGTTCATCGTAACGGTGAGGATCATTTTTAGCTCCTTATCTCGCAGGCTCCTTGTGCCTCGCGATACGAGTCGACAAAACGGAATTACAGAGTCTCAATCGTGAACGAGCGAACGATGGTCTCCTTGGGCTTGGCGACAAGGCAGCCGCGCTTACGCTCAAGTACGTCGTCCTCATCGGAGCAGGTCGAGAGGCCGCCCCAGGGTTCAACTGCCACAAAATCGCCCTCGGGCTTACTCCACACAATGAGATACGGGAAGCCCTCAAAGCTCAGGCGAACGCCCTTGTCCTCGCCCTTCTTGGAAAGCGTGACCTGACGACTCTCGAGTACGTCAAAGATGGTCTCCGCAAAATCGAAGAGCTCATGCGACAGGGGCAGCGTCTTTCCCGCCATGGGGTTCTTGGAGCGCCTGTCCACATCAATCAAGCCAGTCGAAGGGACAGCGGTGCAGAGCTCCGCAGCCTCGTCCTTCTCAAAGCGCAACTCGTAGTCCGTATAGGCCTCGCCCTCATCGAGCGGACACCTAAAGCCGGGATGACCGCCAATAAAGAACGGCATGTCCTCGGTGCCCTCGTTGGTGACCTCGTAGGAAACGCGCACGGCAGCGTCCTCGAGCGTATAACGAGCGACAAGCTTAAACGGGTACGGATAATCGCTCAGCAGCGCGGCGTTATCCTCCGAAGCCAGGCACATCGCCAGCTCGTTCTCGCTCTGGCTCAGCAGCTTCCACTCCTGTTTGCGCGCAAACCCATGGCGGGCGAGCTTTACATGATGCCCGGCAAACGTCATGGCGTTGTTATCGCGCAAGCCTCCGCAAATCGGGAAGCAAATCGGTGCCTGGCCGGACCACACGGCGGGATCGCCCTGCCACAAATACTCGCGACCTCCAGCCTCAATCGAGGTAAACGAACCACCAGCTGTGGACACCTTAATAGAAATCGAATCGTTGGAGAGAGCGTATTCCATTGCCCATCCTTTCGAACAACTGCTTTTTTTGCTCGCAAGAACCCGTCTCGGCCCTAACCAAAGGACAAACCCGCACGTTCATCGATGCGTCCGGTATCCCAGCCATACAACGGGGTACCATACAGACATTGATGCAATTACAGCTGAAAGGCCTTCTTATGCGAACCATCATCCTCTATGCCTCACGCCACCACGGCAATACGAAAAAGCTCGTGGACGCCATCGTCGAGGCACACCCCGAGATCGATACCCTCGACGTCAAGGCGCTCGGTAAAAACGAGTATCCCAACCTGCACGAATACCATCTGATCGGTGTCGCCACGGGCATCTATTACTCCGAGATCGACAAGGACATGGCACGTGTGCTCACTAACGTGCTGCAGCCGCAGGACAAGGTGTTTGGCCTTATGACCTACGGTGGCAAAAACAAGTGGTACGGCAAGGACATCGATGGCATCTGCCGCATGAGGCAGGCCATCTTTATGGGTGTCTACGGCTGCCCCGGCTTTGATACGTGGGGGCCGTTCAAACTCACCGGCGGTGTCCAAAAGGGACACCCGACCGCTGAGGAAATTAAGGGCGCCGTCGACTTCTTCGACAAGATCGAAGACGAATATGGCGACATCATCGTCGAAGAGTACGCCAAGCGTGAGAAGCGCCTAGCATACGAGAAGGAGCATCCTGCGGGAGGTCTTGTGGCCGGCGTTAAGCGCACGGCAAAAAAGATTGCTAACAAGCTGTAACTGTGAAGGTGCTATTGAGCGTTTAACCCATACGGCGGGTCCGAGCAGATTCGGGCCCGCCGTCTTTTTCTATCGTTACTCGGTAAAGGCGTTGCCGACGCTCTGGCCGCCAACATACGTCTCGACGAGGGTGAGCTCATGGTCGAACACGACAAAGTCGGCGTCGCGACCCGGCATGATGCTGCCGCACTTATCCTCGATGTGTGCAGAGCGAGCCGGCACCTCGGTTGCCATGCGAATGGCGATATCGGCGCTGGCGATGCCCCAATCGACAATGTTCTTGACGCCCTGGGCAAGCGTGAGCACCGAGCCGGCAATGCTCTTGCCGTCGGCGAGCCAGCACAGGTTGTCCTTCATGATGACGTCCATGCCGCCGCTGGTGTAGCTGCCCTCGGGCATGCCGCCGCAGCCCAGGCAGTCGGTGATGAGTACCGTGTGCTGCCAGCCCTTTGCCTGCAGCAGCGCCTTGATGGCGGCAGGGTTTACGTGCTTGCCGTCACAGATGATCTCGGCGTAGGTCTCGGGCGTGGACATGGCAGCACCCACGACACCGGGCTCACGGTGATGCAGCCCGCGCTGGCCGTTATAGGTATGCGTAAAGCAGCTGGCACCGGCGTTGATGGCGGCGATGCACTCATCGTAGGTGGCGTCGGAGTGACCGATGCTGGTCACCACACCCCTGGCGTTCAGAGCAGCCGCATAAGCAGCGGCACCGTCGCGCTCGGCCGCCATGGCGCTCTTAACGATGCGGCCACCCGCAGCCTCCTGCCACTGATCGAAGACCTCCTCGGAGGGGTCGATCAGATAAGCGGGGTTCTGCGCGCCCACGTGCTTCATGGTAAAGAAGGGGCCCTCCAGGTAGATGCCCTGAATGCGAGCGCCGCAGAAGTCGGGGCCGCGGCCTTCGTCCGCCTGAGCGATGGCGGCGCAAGCGTCCTTGATCTGCTCGACGCCGTCGGTGAACGTCGTGGGCAGCCAGCTGGTGGTACCGCGACGGGCGAGCTCGGTCGAGCTGATATCGATACCCTCGGCGTCATTATCGGTAGTCGAGTGGTTATAGAAGCCATGGATGTGGGTGTCGACCATACCCGGTGCGATCCACGATCCCGTGTAGTCCTTAATCTCGCAAGATGGCTCGTCGGCCTGCCAGGCGCCAAAGACGCCATCCTCGACCATAAGATAGCCGCCCAGTTGCGGGCCTGCCGGCAAGAAGAACTTGTCAGCCTTAATTGCGTACGTGCTCATATGCACTCCTTGCTTCTAAAGCAGTTTACTGTGGTGATGCTTATACCCGGTTCAAGTAAAACAAAAAGCGCCCGCCCGCCGTTATGAGCGGACGGGCGCCCTTACAGGGGGACGCGATTAAGCGGTGAAGGGGTGAATCGTCACGCCCTTTACCACGCGGTTGACCGTGCCGGTGGGGCTCGGCGTATCGGGCGTGTTGCCCACGCGCACGGAGTTGAGCAGGCTGATAGCCTGGGCAAACATCACGAACGGCAGAGCAAGGTAACCCTCGGGGAGTGCCTCATAGCCCTTAAAGGTGAAGGACTCGCCCTCGTAGACGGTAGCACCATCCTGCTGAACGGCAACGGTGTGCTGAGCGATCTTGTCGCCACCGATCTCGTTGAGGATGTCGATGTCGTACTGACGGGTGTAGGCGTCGTTGTTGACGAATACGAAGACGAGCGTCTTATCGTCGACGAAGGACTTAGGTCCGTGACGATAGCCCATGGAGGTGTCGTAGGAAGTAGCGACCAGACCGTGAGCGAGCTCGAGGATCTTGAGCTGGCTCTCCTGGGCAAGGCCACCGAAGGAGCCAGAACCCAAGTAGGTCACGCGGTTGAAGTCGCCAGCCAGGTAATCGGCGACCTCGGACTCGCGAGCGATGACCTCCTCGCCCATCTTGGCGATGGTCTCGACCCACTCGGCCTTCTGCTCGTCGGAAGCCTCGTCAAAGATGAGGGTAGAGAGCAGGGTCATGCAGGAATAAGAGCCAGTCATGGCGAAGCCCTTGTCGTTGGCGCGCGGAATGAGCAGCGTCAGCGCGTTGGGATCATCGGCAGACTCGACGGCGAGCTTGCCCTCGGGAGCGCAGGTGATGTTGAGGAACTTGACGTTGTGGACGAGCTCCTTGGCAACAGCAACGGCGGCAAGGCTCTCGGGGCTGTTGCCGGAGCGGGCAAAGGAAACCACGAGCGTGGGATCCTCGGCGCGCAGGAAGTCGCGCGGGGCGCTCACGATATCAGTCGTGGCGATGGGCTTAAAGTCGTAGAGATCAGTGTTGCCAGCGTGACGCAGGTACGGGGCGCAGGTATCGCCAACATAGTCGGACGTACCGGCACCGGTGAAGACAACGGACAGACGGCCCTCGCCCATAGCGCGAGCCTCGGCCAGGAAGGCCTCGATGGCCTCCTTGTTCTCGCGATAGATGTTGAGCGTATCACGCCAAAGCTCGGGCTGCTGAGCAATCTCGGCCGTGGTGATCTGGGCGCCGAGCTCGGTGAGCTCCTCGACACTCTTCTCGAACATTTTTAATACCTCTCTCTAGAAGTAATCCTCTGACGTGCAATTATACACTTCGGTTGGTTATCTGGTAGTAACCAGTTAAATGCAAAGAATCATCATATGGAAACGATGCGAGCACTAGTCGCTACGCTGATGGTAAACCTTGTATTTAAACTGATCGGCACGAGCAACCGAGAGTGTGTACTCCACAACCTCGTTTGACTCGTTATACGTAGTCCTGACCAAATCGAGCACAGGCGAGCCCTCGACAATTCCCAAAAGGTGGGCGTCGGTGGGACGGGCTATGCTCGCATAGAACTCCTCTTCGGCCACGCGTATCTTTTGCTGAAAGTCTTGCTCAATCACATCGTAAAGCGGCTTACGCTCTAGCAGCGGTCGCTTTAGGGACAGAAATTGACGAACTGGTAGATAGCTGCGTTCGACCATCATGGGCATGTTGTCGGCAGAACGAAGCCGCTTAAGCTTAAAAATGCGATCACCGATACGCAATCCCATATGCTCGGCCAGATTTTTATCGGCCTCCATCTCGCAAAACTCGAGAATCGTGGTCTCGGGGTCGCGACCCATCGCGCGCATCTGCTCGGTAAAGCTGTAGGACTGCATAAGATTGGTTGCCTTTGCCGAACGGTCGGTCACAAAGGTACCGCGACCGTGCTGCCGAACCACCAGTCCTAAACGCTCCAGTTCCTGCAGAGCCAGGCGTACCGTAGTACGCGAGAGACCATAGCGCTCCGAAAGTTCGCGCTCGGAAGGAATCATGTCACCGGCGCGATATTCATGGTCAATCTTTTCGGTCAGAATATCGACCAGCTGATCGTACAGCGGTTGCTTACGCGCTCCGATCGCCATCCTATCCTCCCTTTTGCTCGAATTCGGCTAACTACCTAGGGTGTTAAGCATTATCAGTCCGCAACACCCGAATCATCAAGAAAACAAAAGCCGCGCGCTCTTTCGAGCACGCGGCTTTTAACATACACATGGCTTAAGGGGTCGGGGTGTGAGCCGCGTAGGGACACACCCCTCAAGCTAGAGCCTTACCAGATGCTCGGCCAGAGACCAAGCGGGCCAGCGCCCAGGATGCCAAGGACGAAGAGCAGGAGAATGCCCTTGGTCGGGGTCCAGCTGTGCTTAGCGAACATGTAGTAAAGCAGCAGCGTAAGCATAAGCGGGACGAGCTTCGGGACGATGGTGTTGAGGGTGTCGGCAACAGAGAAGTTGACCGGATCCTCGGTAACGGTGCCGTAGGTCACGGACTCCATGCCGTTGCCCAGATCGGTGACGCCGCACTCGACAGGGTTGCCGTCGGCATCGGTGGCGGTGAGGGCGTCGCCGTCCTCATTAGTCATGGCGATGGTACCGGCCTCAGCGGTCTCGGTATCGATGCCCTCCATACCGGTGAAGTTCTCGGCCTCCTTCTCGGAGACGATCACGGTAGTGGCGGAGAGGCCACGGGTGGTGCCGTTGGGGATCTCGAGGTTGATCTGGGTGCCACCCATGGTGACGACCAGGCAACCGACGACGAAGACGCCCATGATGGAAGCGGCACGCGTAAAGGCCTGCATGTTGGCGGTCAGAGCGTCAATAGCGCTGGTGCCAAGCTTGTAGGACCAGTTCATGAGCCAGAAGCGCAGAGCGAACTGGACGGCGTTGAAGATCACCAGGAAGATGATCGGCGCAGCGGCGTTGCCGTTGATGGCCATGTTGGAGGTGATGCCGGCCGTGATAGGCACGAGCGTCAGCCAGAACAGGGCGTCACCGATACCACCGAGCGGGCCCATTGCGGCGACGCGGACGGCGCGGATCGTGGGGATGTCAACCTTGTTCTGCTCGAGCGAAAGCACGATGCCCATAACAAAGGTGACGAGGAACGGGTGGGTGTTGAAGAACTCCAGGTTGTGGCTCATGGAAGCCGCGAGGTCGTTCTTGTTGGTGTGGATCTTCTCCAGACCGGGGATGATGGAGTAAAGCCAGCCAGCGGCCTGCATGCGCTCGTAGTTGAACGATGCCTGCAGGAAGCAGGAGCGCCAAGCCATCTTGTTGAGGGTCTTCTGGTCGAGCTGCGGAGCAGGAGTGAGATCCTCGTAGTGCTCCGGGATCACATACTCATTAGATGCCATCTTCGAAGTCACCTCCGTCAGAAACAGCTGCACCCTTCAGCTCGGTCTGCTGCTGGAAGTCCCAGAAAGCGATGCCGAAGCCGATGAGAGCGAGGATGAGCAGAGCAGGGGTTGCCAGCGAATCGTTGGCAACGGTGATGAGCGCGAGGCCAAAGCCCATGAGGAAGAAGCCCCACATATCGCGGTTCATCATAACCTTGAGCAGGACGGCGAAGCCGACGAAGCGCATCATGCCGCCTGCAGCGGACAGACCGGTCTGCAGCCAAGTCGGGATGGCAGAAGCGATGGTCTGACCGATGGTAGCGCCAGCGATGAAGAACAGGGTGACGACGACAGCGAAGATCAGGCCAAGCAGAGCCATGGCGAAGTAGTTCAGGCGCTCGATGCCCTTGGTGTCCGCGTTGTGAGCCATGTTATCGGCCGTGGACATAAGCGGGGACATAAGCGTGAAGACCAGGGTAACGCCAAGCTGGCCAAGCAGAGCGAACGGAATGGCGAGGCCGACTGCCGCGTTGGGCTCGAGGCCCGTGGCGATAGCGAGAATGGCTGCCATGATGCCGCCGATGACGGCGTTAGGCGGCTGAGCGCCTCCGATCGGCATGTTGCCGATCGTCATGAGCTGATAGGTACCACCCACGAGAAGACCGGTGTTGAGGTCGCCAAGGATAAGACCGATGACGGCGCCGGTGACGATGGGCTGATAGAGAGACTCGAGGAAGTCAAACTGGTCGATTGCCGCGATGAACGTGACGACGAAGACCAGAGCGATCTGGATGATCGAGTATTCCATCTTGCTCCTCCTTTCAAAATGAATGTACGCACTTTGGATATCACGTACAGAACGTCAGGGTTTCACTCCTGACAACGTGGATCACGAGGATTACGAGAAGAGCTTGCTCGTGTCCTCAACAGGCGTGCTCGGAACGCGCCTGATCTCCAACTCCACCCCCAATTCCTGCAGCTCTTTAAACGCAGCGACATCCTCGTCGTTAACTGCGACGGAGGTGGCGACTTGGCGCTTTCCTTCCGACATGTGCATGTTGCCGATGTTTACCTTCTTTATAGGCACACCGCCCTTGACGAGCGTAAGCACGTCTTCCGGTGTTTCGGCCACGATGAAGATCTTCTGGCGCGGGCTCGCCTTGCCAATGACGTCGATGGTCTTCTGCAGGGAGAAGAAACGCGTAGCGACGCCGGCGGGAGCGGCCATCTTCATGAGGTT
>DBGFLF010000038.1:0-5207 GCA_048528725.1 Collinsella sp. | reverse complement strand
GCTCGAGCGCTGTCAGGAAGTCCGCGCCGGTCATGGTCCAGGTCTCCACGGTGTTGCCGTAGGGCGAGACGGCGATGACGTTGCCGGCGGTCACGTTGCCCGCCGCGATGCCGCCGCGGATGCCGCCAGCGTTTTCGATAGCGAGGTCCGCGCCCGTCAGGGCAAGATAGGAGCCGCAAATCACGTGGCCGATGGTCTGGGCCTTGGTGGTGTCGCCCTCCTTGCTGGGGCGGAAATCGGTGGTGCGCACCATTTCCCAACCATGCGTGCCTGCGGCGTCCTCGCCGTAGAAATAGTTGGTGGTGGATGTGCCGAGCACCTTGTTCGATTCGTTTTCAAAGGCCTCGTCGAGCGGCTTGATCTTGTTGCGGACGTCTTCAAGGCGGCTTTGGTAGTCGGAACCCTTGTCGGGGTCTGCCAAAAGGTCGTTGACGTTCTTGGCGGTGTAGAGCTTCTCGTCGCTGTCGTCTGTAGGGATCGTGACCGTGTCATCGTCGGTCGTCTCGGTGCCATTCGTGTCGTATTTGTACGGAATGGAAAGCAGCCCCACCTCGGCAAAGGCGCTGCCTGCCTCGACAACGTGGATCGTCTTGCCGTCGGCTCCCGTCACCTTCTCGTTAAGGTTGATGTGCTCGTGGCCTGCGATAAGGGCATCGACGCCACGGAGCCGTGTGGCAAAGGTCTTTGCGTCGAGCGTGTGCGCGATACACACAACAACATCGCAGCCCTCCTTGCGCAGCTGCTCTGCCTCGGCATTGATGGCGTTCGCGGCACTCGAGAAGCTGGTGCCCGCGACCAGGTCCGCGCGCAGCGAGGAACCTAGCGACTCATCCATGGCTCCGACGACGCCGACCTTGATTTTGTAGTCGAATGTGGAGTGATCTTCGCTATCCTCCCAGGTGCGATCGAGCGTCTTCGTGATGCTCGAGCTCCATACGCCGCTCGTAGACTTTGCGTTCGCGCAGAGCATGGCGAAGGGCGTGCCGGTGGTGCTGTAGCCGGTCATGGTGCGGAGTTTGTCCGCACCGTAGCTCCAGTCGTGGTTGCCTGGCGTGGTCGCGTCGTAGCCGTCGGCGTAGAAGGTGTCCATGAGCTCGGCGATGCTCTTGCCCTCGCTCATGGTGGCAAAGGACTGCCCGTGGAAGGTATCGCCCGCATCGAGCAAAAGATCGGGGGCGCTGCTTTGGGCGCTATAGAGAACCGCCAGTCCATCAAAGCCCACAGTGCCGGTGCCCTTGCTTTCGTTGTAGCTGTACTTGTAGCTGCCGTGGATGTCGTTGGTGTGCATGACGGTCACCGAGCCATCAATAGCGGCGGGCAGGTTTCCTGCGAAAGCGAGACTTGGGATGCCTGCGAGCGCGCCGGCAAACAACGCGGCGGCTAACGCAAGGCGGGGGAGTCTTTTCATGGCAGTTTCCTTAGTTCTTAACCAGTGGTTTCTGCTGACGCTGGATTATCGACATAATATGCGAAAACCGCCGCAAGGGCGTCTGTCCCTTTGCGGCGGTTTTGACGTTTGCGCAGGTAAAACCTGCCAAAATAAACCTGTCCCTTTTTGGTAGGTTTAGCTCAGCAGCATGCGGTCGTTGGCGAGCTCGCCGCCCGAGACCTCCTCGAACTTCTGCAGCAGGTCGGCGACGGTGAGCGACTTCTTCTCATCGCCCGCCACGTCGTAGATCACGTGGCCTTCGTGCATCATGATCAGACGGTTGCCCAGACGGATGGCGTCGTTCATGTTGTGCGTGACCATGAGCGTGGTCAGGTG
Organism: Collinsella sp.; assembly: GCA_048528725.1. Lineage (GTDB taxonomy): Bacteria > Actinomycetota > Coriobacteriia > Coriobacteriales > Coriobacteriaceae > Collinsella. The sequence goes on along the minus strand of DBGFLF010000038.1, from coordinate 3,442 downwards.
GTTCTCGTCGACGATCTCCTCGGTCAGGTTAAGCACCTTAGAGGCCGTCTTGGGGTCGAGGGCCGCGGTGTGCTCGTCGAGCAGCAGCAGGCGCGGCCTGGTGAGCGTGGCCATCAGCAGGGTGAGTGCCTGGCGCTGGCCACCCGAGAGCAGGCCGACCTTGGCGTTGAGACGCGTGTCCAGACCAAGGTCCAGGCGCTTGAGCAGCTCAACGTACTCATCTTTCTCGGCCTTGGTGACGCCCCACGAAAGGCCGCGACGCTGGCCGCGACGCTTGGCGAGGGCCAAGTTCTCGGCAATCTGCATGTCGGCAGCGGTGCCGCGCATGGGGTCCTGAAACACGCGGCCCAGGTACTTGGCGCGCTGCGACTCGCTCAGGCGCGAGATGTCGGTGCCGTCGAGCTCGATAACGCCCGAATCGAGCGGGTACACGCCGGCGATCATGTTGAGCAGCGTGGACTTGCCGGCGCCGTTGCCGCCGATCACGGTTACAAAGTCGCCGTCATTCAGGGTGAGGTCGACGCCGGTGAGCGCGCGCTTCTCGGTGACGGTGCCCTTGTTAAAGGTCTTCTTGACATGCGAGAGCTTAAGCATCTGCCTCATCTCCCTTCGTGTAGGAGCTGCGGAGCTTATAGCGCTCCCAAACCACGGGCACGCACAGGGCCACAGCGACAATTACGGCGGAGAGCAGCTTCATGTCGTTGGCGTCCATGCCCAACTGCAGCACGATGGCGCGGATAAGGAAGTACACCACGGAGCCAAAGACGGCGGAGGCAAGACGGACGCTAAACTGCGTGAGGCCGCCGGGCAGCAGACGGCCGAGCACCTCGCCGATAACAATGGCGGCAAGACCGATAACGATGGCACCGGTGCCCATACCAATGTCGGCATACTTTTGGCTCTGGCAGATGAGCGCGCCCGAAAGGCCGATGAGGGCGTTGGAGAGCACGAGGGCGATCATCTTGGTGGAGTTGGTGTTGACGCCCAGAGCGCGGATCATGTACTCGTTGTTGCCGGTGGCTCGCAGCGCCGAGCCGATCTCGGTGCCAAAGAACCAATACAGGATGGCAACGATAGCCACGGCGAGCAGGATGCCCAAGATGATGGCAACGGTGGACTGCGGCAGACCGGTCATATTGCTGACGGCGGAGAACACGGTGCCCTTGGCAAGAATGGGCGTATTGGACTTGCCCATGATGCGCAGGTTGATGGACCACAGGCTGATCTGGGTGAGGATTCCGGCGAGGATCGCAGGAATCTCGAAGACGGTGGTCAAAATGCCCGTGACGGCGCCCGCGATGGCGCCGGCGCACATACCGGCCAGCACGGCGAACAGCGGGTCGACGTTGTTATTGACGATGAGCACAGCGCAGACGCAGCCGCCGAGGGCAAAGCTGCCGTCGCAGGTCATATCGGGAATGTCGAGCAGGCGGAACGTGATAAACACGCCAAGCACCATAATGCCCCAGAGGACGCCCTGCGAAACGGCGCCCTGCAATGCAATGAGCATGCTTCATACCTCCTAGGATAGGGTGGACACGTGATTCACCATAATAGCGGTAACAATGCATAGAAGAGTTACGGACAGACGTTTTGTTTTACCTGAAACAAGCAGGGCGGACGCCGGTCTACAGCGCCCGCCCCTGTGGCTCAGATATTGAATAACGCGGCTAAAGCGCGAGCACGGGCTCTAGACGCATGCCGCGTATGGCATTACGCGTCCAGGGCGGAAAGGTCGATGCCCAGGGCCTCGGCCATTTCGTCGTTCTTGACGACGACCAGGTCCTTGCTCGAGAGGTGCTTGATCGGCATATCCTCGGGCTTGGCCTCGCCCTTCAGGATCTTAACGGCCATCTCGCCCGCGGCGTAGCCCAGGTCCTCATAGTTGATGGAGAGGGTGAACAGGCCGCCGGCCATGCACATACCCTCCTCGCCAGTCACGAAGGGAAGCTTGTTTTCCTTGCAGATCTGGCCGACCTGCGAGGCACCCGCGGCGATGGTGTTGTCGGTGGGGGAGTACAGCGCGTCGACCTTGCCCACGGCAGACTCGACGACGGACTGAATCTCGTTGGAGCTCGAGACGGTGAAGTCAGTGTACTCGAGGCCCAGCTTGTCGAGCTCCTTCTTGGCGGCCTTGATCTGGACGTCGGAGTTGGACTCGGCGGTGCAGTAGAGCAGGCCGACCTTTTTAACGTCGGGCAGGACCTTCTGCATCATCTCGAGCTGCTCGGCGACCGGGGTGAGGTCGGAAGCGCCCGTGACGTTGGTGCCGGGCTTGTCGTTGTCCTGGACCAGGCCGGAGGCGGCGTAGTCGGTGATGGCGCAGCCCACGATGGGGATATCGGCCGTGGCGCCGGCGGCAGCCTGCGCGGCGGGCGTGGCGATGGCATAAATCAGGTTGACGTTGTCGCCCACAAACTTGTCGGCAATGGACTTACACGTGGACTGGTCGTTCTGGGCGTTCTTCTGGTCGATCTTGACCTTAAGGCCGCTCTCCTTGATGGCCTTGACAAAGCCGTCGTTGGCGGCATCGAGTGCGGAATGCTCGGTGAGTTGCAGAACGCCGATGGTGTAGTCGGAACCGGCGGCAGCAGAGCCGGAACCAGAGTTGCCGCCGCATCCGGCGAGCGGGGCGAGCGCGAGCAGGCCGGCGGAGACCAGAAGGCTCCTGCGACTGATGGTGATGTCCTTCATATCATTACCCCCAGTATAAAAATGGCTGGAAACACTGCACTGGGACAAAGTGCAAGTGGAACTATAGTAGCGCTGATGTCCATTTTTACAACAGCCTGGCGGGTTTTTTAATACAGAATCGGATGGGCGGTACGGGTAGTCGAATGGGCGGCGGAGGGTCTTATGCGGCGGAGGAGGTGTCGTCCTCGTCCAGGGCGGCGAAGAGCTTCTTGCCGTCGAGGAGACGTGTGGTGACGTTTCTCATTCGGCCAATCTCTACGGTACGCAACGTGTCATCGGCGCCTTGGGCGTCGTAGACCGTTCCCAGCAGATACGAGATGCCATCGCGCTGCCTGATGGCAAAGGGACGGAGTGTCATCCGTGCTGCTTCGGTTTCGCCGCGTGTCGTGACGCTCGAAATATCAAAACTCACCGTGGTTCCGTGGTCGATGGCCTGCTCGACGAGCTCGCACGTGTCGATGCGCTTGATGGGCGTGCGTGTTGCCTTGGTAGCCTTGCTGCCTGCGCTTGGAGCGGGTTCGGGTGTATCGAGGTAGCCGCGAACGTCGGCGCTCGCCATGGCAACTAAGTGCTGCGCCATGCTCTTGCGGATAGCGATAGGCGTGGAGCGGTTGCGCATGACCATACCGTGGAGCCGGATGATCTCTTCATCGGTGAGCGGGCGGGTAAGAAGTTTGTAGCCCACGCCGCGTTTGTATTCAATTTCGTATCCGGCATGGCGAAGCGCGGAGATGGCGGTGTAGATGCT
>DBGFLF010000037.1:0-2590 GCA_048528725.1 Collinsella sp. | reverse complement strand
GGCCTGCTTGGCGGCCTCGACTTCCTGAGCGCGGGCCTCGATCACCGAGGCGAGCTGCTTGCGGACCATAGCGACATAGGCGTCCTCCAAGGTGGAGGAAGCGGACTTAGCGGGAATCTTCATATCGGCGAGATGACCCATCAGTTCCTTGGAGGTCATGCCGAACTCTTTGGCCAGGGTGGACACACGGACTTTTGCCATATGACTTCACCTACCCTTTCTGGCACCTTGGGTGCCTAGAGACTGAACGAGCGTGGGAGACGCGCCGGGACCCGCCCGGCGCAACCGCGCGCTAGATCAGGTCCTCCGCATCATCGAAGGCGTCGGTGTCGTGGACACCGCAGAAACGGGAGCCGGGACGAGCCTGGTTGCGGCACTGGATGCCGTCCTCGGACACATACTCGCAGCGGCGGACGTCCTCGTCCTCCTCGTCACCGATCAGGTCGGCGGCGGGCTCCTCGTGAACGGGAACGTTCTTAAGGATGTCGGCGGCAAGCGTCTCGGACTTAATGTCGATGTGCCAGCCGGTCAGGCGCGCGGCGAGGCGGGCGTTCTGACCCTCCTTGCCGATGGCGAGGGACAGCTGGTCGTCGGGCACGATGACGCCGGCGTAGGCCTTCTCCTCGTCGATGAGGACACGGGTGACCTTAGCGGGCGACAGGGCGTTGGCGACGTAGACGGCAGGATCGGCATCCCACAGGATGACGTCGACGCGCTCGCCGCGGAGCTCGCCCACGACAGCGCGAACACGGCTGCCCTTAGGGCCGACGCAGGCGCCCACGGGATCCAGACGGTCGTCGAGCGAGTGGACGGCGACCTTGGAGCGCTGGCCGGGCTCGCGGGCGATCGACTTGATCTGGACGGTGCCCTCATAGATCTCGGGCACCTCCTGCTCAAACAGACGACGCATGAGCTCGGGGTGGGTACGGGAAATGACGATCGGCGGACGGCTGTGCTCGCCACGAACCGGCTGCAGGTTGGAGTTGGGGTCGCGAACGTCGATGATCACGGCCTTGATGTGCTGGTTGTGCAGGTAGCGCTCGCCCATCGGACGCTCGTTGCGCTCGTTCTCGTAACGGCGCTGATCGAAGTGCGGCAGCTCGGCCTCGACGCCCTCGCGGATCTTGACGATCGTGAAGTCGGGCGTGGACTGCAGCACGGTACCGCTGATGAGGTCACCGATGCGGCCGGAGAACTCCTCGTAGATCTGCTCGCGGGCGGAGTTACGAACGATGGCGTTGATCTCGGCCTTGGCGTGCTGGGCAGCGATGCGGCTCGTGTTCTTGGGGGTGACGTCGATCTCCTCGAACTCGGTGAAGTTGCCCTCCTCGTCCATGGAATCGTCGATCGGCTCCAAGCGGTAGACGTAGATCTTGCCGGTGGTGCGGTCGATGGTCACCTTGGCGCCCCACTCAAGATGCAGGATCTCGGCATAGCTCTTGGCGAGCGACTGCTCCAGGCGGTCGATCAGGTAGAGCTGGTCGATGTGCTTCTCCTGGCAAAGCTCCATCAGGGCGGACATCATGTCGGATGCTGCCATCTTACTTTCCTTCCTTCGCGGGCTTGAAGTCGTAGGTGGGCTTCAATTTGCACTTTTTAACATCAGAAAAATCGAGGGTGACGGACTCGCCGTCCTCGAGCTCGAGGGTCACGTTCGTCTCGGTGGCGGCGGCAATCTTTCCGGCGTACTTGCGACGGCCCTCGGTGGCAGTGGAGGTGAGCTCACAGTTCTCGCCCACAAAGCGGGCAAAGTCGCACGGGCGGCGCAGCGGGCGCGCCATACCCGGGCTCGACACCTCGAGCGTATAGCTCGAAGAGATGGGGTCGAGCTCCTCAATCACATCGCCGACCCACTTGGTGTTGGCCGTGACGTCTTTGAGCGACAGGCTCTGACCCTCGGCACCCTCGATACGCACGCGCACGCAGGGGGCCTTGGTGGCACCCACGAGCTCGACGTCGACGATGTCGACATCGTGCTGGGGGGCGACGGCCTCGAGCGCGTCGATGATCGCCTGCTCGGTCTTGGTCTTGACCATTGCGGCACCTCCATCCATACAAAAAAGAAGCGGGGCCGAAACCCCACTTCTTTCAATTACAACTTCATTTGCAAGCAAACTATACCAATACCTGCGAAAACGTGCAAGCGCAATAGAAATTCGCAGGTCAGCGCGCCCACAGCTTCTCCATAAGAATAGGACAATTGACCGAAGACACCTAGGCAGGTACATGCAAAACGAGGGACGACCCAACCGGATCGCCCCTCGTCTTTTATGCGTCAGTTATGCTCGCAGTGCTTACTTGACCACCAGGTTGACCAGCTTACCGGGCACGCAGATGGCCTTGACGACCGTCTTGCCCTCGAGCCACTTGGTGACGGCGGCCTCGGCGGCAGCCTGCATATCCTCATTGGAGGCATCGCGGGCAACGTCGACGCGGCCGCGGACCTTGCCGAGCACCTGGACCACGATCTGCACCGTGTCCTCAACGGACTCGGCCAGGTCGAACTCGGGCCAGGCGGCGGTGTAGGCGTTGCCCTCGCAGCCGAGGGCCTCGTGCCACAGCTCGTCGGCCCAAAACGGGCAGATGGGGG
>DBGFLF010000036.1:0-6229 GCA_048528725.1 Collinsella sp. | reverse complement strand
GGTCGAGACGGCATAGGATATCAACCGTATTCCAGATTGCAGGACGCCGGGCCGACTCGCTTCGGATCGGGCGCTACACCAACTTTCTCGACACTACCCCAAATCGAACCTACCGATTCGAAAAGACACCGGAATATTGGACAGGCTGGATATTGGCATACCTTCAGTGGCGCCTAGGAGAGTCTTTCGAAGATTTGCTGCATGTCGTTCCATTCGATGTGCTACGCAGTCTGTACTACCCCTGGCACGAAGCCTCGGAGGAACGCGTGGCTCGCCTCGTCTGCGATATGGCGAAAAAAGCGTCCAGGCAAACCAAGCTTGCGTTAGCAAGAAAGAGGCTCAAGAAAACCCAACAAGATCTGGCATACGAATCGGATGTGTCACTCCGCTCAATCCAAATGTACGAGCAGCGGCAGAGAAACATCAATGAAGCTTCGGTAACAAGCGTAAGAGCCATAGCAAAAGCCCTCCACTGCAACATCGAAGATCTCCTAGAGCCAGTCTTCGAATACAAAGAAACCAGCGCCGCGTAAACCAAGCACACAGCCGATGCCCGCCTCTAGGAAGTGCTCCAGCCTAGCAAGAGCCCCTACCAATAAAAAGCCAAATTATCAGCCCGGCGCCCCTTCAAAGCGTGGGTCCCTGTAGACATCCTCAGTAAGGTAGGCGCAGGGACGGTCGGAATGTTCCCTCAAAATCATTCCGCAGCGCGAAGTCCCCTTGTCCGTCGCTCCGCAGGAGCAGGACAAGGGGACTTCATGCGCGAGGACGATTTTGAGGGAACATCCCGACCGTCCCGGACAGGTATATGAGGAGGATGTCTACAGGTACTCGATTTGAGCGCCCTCGGTGTCGCACGTCAGAATATGCGTATCACACTTAGGGAACTGCTCGCGCAGCTTGACCTGCAGGAACTTTGCCACGATGGTGTCGTCAGTCACGGCCATGAGAGTCGAGCCCGAGCCGCTGATCCAGATGGTCTTGGCGCCGCCGTTAAGGCAGGTGTCGCGCACGGCGTTGTAGTCGGGAATCAGACGGCGACGATAGGGTTCCTGGATGCGGTCGTCATTGGCGGCGGCAATCAGGTCGAGGTCACCAGTCTCCAAGCCGCGCGTCATGCCGGCGATGCGGCCCATCTGCCACACGGCGGTGGAGAGTGGAATCTCCTGCGGCACAACCTTGCGCGCCTCGCTCGTATGCACCTCGTAGGGCGGAATCACGGTAATAAAACGCAGGCGATCGCTCACCTCGTAGCGCAGGCACTGGGGGAGCGAATCGGTCGGCGTAAAGGAACAGACGGCGCCGCCCAGGATAGCGGGGGCGACGTTATCGGGATGGCCCTCGACTTCGGTGGCAATGCGAACCAGCTCGGCGCGGTCGACGGTGTGGCCTGTCAGTGCGGCGGCGGCCATAATGCCGGCGACGACGCAGGTGGAGCTGGAGCCCAGGCCGCGGGCGACGGGCACGTCGGTCTGGATGTCGATGGCAACGGGAAAAGCCGGCTCGCCCCATGCGGCCAGTGCATCGACAAAGCTCACGTAGACCAGGTTGTTCTCGTTTTGGAATTCCTCGGGGCATCCGGTGATGGTGAGCTTATCGGAGCGCTCGAAGGTGAAGTGCGAGTAGAGGCTGACGGCCATGCCGAGGGTGTCGTAGCCGATGCCTAGGTTTGCGCTTGTTGCTGGGACGGTGATCTTGATCATGTGGGTCCTCCTGGCGTGCCTGGCTGTTTAGTTCGCTGCTCGGGCAGTCCTGCGCAAGACGGAAAGCACATTAAGTGCTTTCCTTTGCGTGCGGAACTCGCGACGAACTAAACAGCCAGGCACGCTGTGCACGTTCGTCATCATCCCGGGGGTTATCTGATGGAAGAAGGTGCGCCGGCTTTCGCCGGCGCTTAATAAGGGGTTTAGTTGGTAGCCATCTTTTTTGCAGCCTGCTCTACGTAGTTGGCCATGTCGGCAACGTCGCAGACGTCTTCGAAGCGGACGGGTTTGGACTCGAGTTCGGCGAGCTGTGCCGGGGCGACCGTGTTGGTTGCCTGCTCGAGCACGCGCATGGCCTCAAAGTCGTCTTCGGGAACGTTAAGCCCCAGGGCGTTGCAGCAGGCGCGTGGGAACTTGTAGGGGCTGGCGGTCGAAAGCAGCACGCGGGCCTTGGCGCCCTCGGCGGGAGCAACCTTTTCAAAGACGTGATAGCCGCAGGCGGTGTGCGGGTCGATCACGTAGTCGTTCGCATCCCAGCAGCTCTTGATGGCAGCACGGACCTCGTCCTCGCTGGCCCAGCCGCAGCCAAACACGCTCTGGATCTTGGCCAGCAGCTCGGCGGGCACCTCGTAACGACCGGTCTGGGCAAGCTGCTCCATAAGGCCGGCAACGAGCTCGCAGTCGCCGTCGGACAGGAAGTAGAGCATGCGCTCCAGGTTGGAGCTAATAAGGATGTCCATCGACGGCGAGATGGTCGTGAAGAACGGGCGGTTACGGTCGTAGACGCCGGTGGTCAGGAAGTCGGCCAGCACGTTGTTCTTGTCGCTCGCGACGATAAGCTTGGCGACGGGCAGACCCATGCGCTTGGCGTAGTAGCCGGCCAAGATATCGCCAAAGTTGCCGGTGGGCACACAGAACTCCACGGCGTCGCCGGCCTCGATGGCGCCGGCGCGCAGCAACTGCGCATAGGCGGCAAAGTAGTAGACGACCTGCGGTACCAGACGGCCGACATTGATGGAGTTGGCGCTCGAAAGCACCGTGCCAGCAGCCTCCAGGCGCTCGGCAAGCTCCTTATCGGCAAAGATGCGCTTGACGGCACTCTGGGCATCGTCGAAGTTGCCGCGGATGCCGCAGACGGCGACGTTATCGCCCTCCTGTGTGGACATCTGCAGGTTCTGGACGCGGCTGACCTTGCCCTCGGGATAAAAGACGGTGATGCCCGTGCCCGGAGCGTCGGCAAAGCCGGCGAGTGCTGCCTTGCCCGTGTCGCCCGACGTGGCGGTGACGATCATGATGCGCTCGGCGCCGCCGTCCTTGGCGGAAGTGCGGGCCATCAAGCGGGGGAGCATCTGCAGGGCGACGTCCTTAAAGGCACTCGTGGGGCCGCCAAAGAGCTCCATCACATAGGTTTGAGGGACGCCAGCTCCCGGCGCAGCGTCGAGTTTGACGAGCGGCGTAACCTCTTCACTCGCGAACGTGCCGCGATATGCCTCGTCGACACACGCCGAAATTTCTTCGGCCGTGTAATCATTCAGTAACATTCCCAACACATCTTGAGCGATTTCAAAGTACGATTTATCTGCAAGCGAGCTGATATCGACCTGCTGGGTGCCGAGCTCGTCCGAGACAAACAAACCCCCGTCGGGAGCGATGCCGGTACGGATTGCCACCTTACTTGAGCACGATAAAGTGCGTCCTCGTGTACTATGATAAGTTCCCATATAACACTGCTCCTCGGATGCCTTGGTCCCAATCGGTGAAACCATGGTATCAGAGCGCGCAAAGTAGGTTCGCAGAGGCTTTTTAGAAAGGTAACCTCCAGCCCATGATTAAGATTGCCAAGTTTGGCGGCTCGTCGGTCGCCGACGCCGAACACTTCAAGAAGATCAAGGCCATCGTCGATGCCGACCCTGCCCGCCGTTTTGTGGTGGTTTCCGCCTGCGGTCGCCGCTTTAAGGGCGACACCAAGGTGACTGACCTGCTCTACCTGGTTAACGCGCACGTTAAGTATCACGTGTCGTGCGAGGAGTTGCTCGAGGACATTGGCCAGCGCTATTTTGATATCGCTGACGAGCTGGAGCTCACCTATCCCATCCGTGAGGAGTTCGCGGCTTTTGCCGAGCGCGCCCGCTCGGGCGGTTACTCCACCGAGGAGCTTGTGAGCCGCGGCGAGTACTTCACCGCTCGCCTGATGGCTGAGTACCTGGGCCTACCGTTCCTGGACGCCGCGACGGTTGTGGCGTTCCATCACGACGGTACGCTCAGCATGAACCGCACCTCCGAGCTGGTGCAAGAGTACGGTCAGCAGGGCGGCTTCGTTATGCCTGGCTTCTACGGCGCGACGCGTGAGGGCCAGATCAAGCTGCTCGACCGTGGTGGCGGCGATATCTCGGGTTCGATCTTGGCCAAGTGCCTTGGTGCCGACCTGTACGAGAACTGGACCGACGTTTCGGGTTTCTATTCTGCGGATCCGCGTATTGTTCCGGAGGCTCAGCCCATTGCGCGCGTTACCTACGAGGAGCTGCGCGAGCTTTCGTACATGGGCGCAAGCGTCCTGCACGAGGAAGCCGTGTTCCCCGTGCGCGAGGCAGGCATTCCGCTGGTCATCAAGAACACCAATGCGCCGCAGGACCCCGGCACCATCATTAGCGAGACGGCTGATGAAGGCGAGGCGGAGCCCATCATTACCGGCGTGACCGGCAAGCGCGGTTTTGTCGCCATCAACGTCGCCCGCGACCGCACCAAGCCCCGCGTCGGCTTTATGCGCCGTGCGCTTTCGGTGTTCGAGCGCTATGACGTTTCCGTCGAGCACATGCCCACCGGTGTCGACCGCTTTGGCGCCGTGGTGCAGGAGCGGGACGTTCACGATTCACTGTACTCGCTCGTGGGCGACATTCAGCAGGAGGTCGAGCCGCTCGAGATCGAGGTTGTCGAGGGTCTGGCACTTATCGCGACCGTCGGCCGTAACCTGCGCGGTCGTGCCGGCATCTCGGGCCACCTGTTTGGCATGCTTGGCCAGGCTGGCGTGAGCGTGCGTATGATTTCGCAGAGCTGCGACGAGATCAATATCATCATCGGTGTGGAGGAGAAGGACTTTGATCTGGCGATTCAGACCATTTACCGCGCCTTCTCCGACGAGAACGGCATTGTGAAGGTCTCCGATCTGGAGGCTCCCGCGCCGGTCGATCCCGCTCTGGTCGCGCTCCACAAGTAGCTGCTATCCCAGTAGATTTTTGGACTTGCCTCAAAAATCTATGGCGGGGCGTTTCGTTTCGGTTTCGTTTCGACGGGGCGGGTTTCGTGCCCGCCCCGTTCTTGTATACACTGGCAACAATAATCGGCCTGCTTGGCGTGCGGGCAAAAGCCACAACCTTTAAAGGGGGAAGCATGAAACAGTACACGGTTGCTATTTTGGGCGCGACGGGAGCCGTGGGCACCCAGATGCTCGAGTGCCTCAACGAGCAGGAGTTCCCGGTTGGCAAGCTCAAGCTGCTGGCGAGCGCGCGTTCTGCGGGCAAGACCGTCGAGTTCCGTGGCGAGCAGATCGTGATCGAAGAGGCTTGCCCCGAGGCCTTTGAGGGCTGCGACATTGTGCTTGGAGCCGCCGGTGACGATATCGCGAAGGAGCTGCTGCCCGAGGCCGTCAAGCGCGGCGCCGTCGTGGTCGACAACAGCCATGCCTTCCGTATGGATCCCGAGGTGCCGCTGGTCGTGCCCGAGATCAATGCCGACGATATCAAGTGGCATCACGGCCTTATCGCCAACCCCAACTGCGCGACTATCATCGGCCTGGTTCCCACGTGGCCGCTGCATCAGCTCGCCGGCGTGAAGCGCATGATCGTCTCGACGTATCAGGCGGCTTCGGGTGCCGGCGCTCCCGGTATGGCCGAGCTCGAGGCTCAGCTGGCCGCCCTGGGCCGCGGCGAGGAGATTCCCGAGCCGCGCGCGTTTGCCGCCCAGCTGGCGAGCAACCTGATTCCGCAGATTGGCGGCGTCAAGGAAGAGGGCTTTACCTCCGAGGAGATGAAGTTGCAAAACGAGGGCCGCAAGATCATGCATCTGCCCGAGCTGCGCGTGAACTGCACCTGTGTGCGCGTGCCTGTGCTGCGCTCGCACTCCGAGAGCATTACGCTCGAGTTCGAGCGCGACATCACGGTGGAAGAGGCCCGTGCTGCGCTGGCTGCCGCTCCGGGCGTGAAGCTGGTTGACGACATGAGCGCCGAGGATGCGCACGATCGCTTCCCCATGCCGATGGACACCTCCGACCAGGATCTGATTTGGGTCGGTCGCGTGCGCCGCGACATCTCGAACCCCGAGGCTGCGCGCGGCATCACTTTCTGGTGCTGCGGCGACCAAATCCGTAAGGGCGCGGCAACCAACGCCGTCCAGATCGCCAAGCTGCTCTGCGAGTAGTGTGACTTGTCCGGCGGGGGCCGGGCTTGGTTTTCAGAACGTCCTCGACCATGTGCGGCGCCTTGTCCTGCTCCTTCGGAGCCGCGGACAAGGCGCCGCACTGGTCTGCGGAG
>DBGFLF010000035.1:0-2772 GCA_048528725.1 Collinsella sp. | reverse complement strand
CGATAACCTGCACGATATTGGGATGTTGAAGCATGGCGGCGGTGTGTGCCTCGCGCAGGACATCCATGATGTCGCTGGCGGGCATGCCGGCACCGCTTGTGAGGGGGATGCGCTTAATGGCGACGCGGCGGCGCAGGTGCGTGTCGCGGCAAATCTCGATGGAGCCAAAACCGCCGGTCGCAAGCGTCTCGAGCGGCTGGTACCGCTTGAGCAGCTCGCGAGAGCTGGTGCCCTCCAAGGGAGCGTCCGGCGAGAACCGGGCGGTATGTTGCGAGAAAAGCGGCATGGCCAACCCTCGTGCGTTTAAAGTTCATTTGCGAGCGGCGGGCGCGGAGCCGAGCCGTTCGCGGTGGCATAGATGCTGCTAGTGTAGCACGCTCGGGTGCATGGTGAAGGTAGCGGGGCGAGGTGGCCTATCTGACTTGGCCTTAGCGCTTCTTATTGTTCTTCTTCTGCTTGCGCTGTTTGGCCTTTGCATTCTTAGGCTCGCTTTCCTGCTTGGCCTTGGCAGCGGCCTTTTCGGCCTTCATCTTTTTGCGTTTGGTCTCGATGCGCAGCTTTTTGTTGATGCGCGCCTTGAGGAAGGAGCCAAACTGCTCGGCATCACCACGCACAAAAGTGTCCTTAGGGATCGTCACGCCCTGGTCGGCGAACATGGCCACAAAGATGCGCTCGCCGTCGAGTACATGGTCGAGCTTTTCAAACGGGAAGAACTGCGACTTGCCGCTCTTGCCCCAGACCATCAGGCCGTCCTCGTTGGCGGCGACGCGGCGGTAGCGGCCGCCCATGGACTCGTCTGCCTCGACGGATTCGATAAAGTCGCGCGCAAGCGTATGGTGCAGATTTTTGCTCCACCAGGCCAAAAAGGCGCCGAATACGATCAGGACGACGCCGAACTTGATCCAGTTGCCGCCGGCCACCAGCATGCCGATGCCGATGAGCGCGGCAATCGCCGCGGCGACGTACAGGGAGCCACGGCGCTTGGGCGAGGCGACCAGGCGCGCAAAGTCGGTGACGAGGTCGTTTTCGTACTGATACTCGTTGAGGTACAGAATGCCGTCATCGGCTGCGGCCTGCTCCTCGAGCGCGACCTCGACCTGGTCGGCTGCTTCGGAGGGAACGAGGTTGCTCTCTGCGTCTGCCATGCTCTTTGGACTCCTATCGCGGCGGGCTCGCCGTACGGGTTATTATGGATACAGTATGCCGTGCGACTGCATGGCCGCCGCGGCAACAAGACTCAGTATACCCGGGGGAGCACCCATGGAATCGTTGTACCGAAAGTATCGCCCGCTCACCTTCGACTCCGTGGTGGGCCAGCAGCATATCGTCTCGACGCTCGAGCACGCCATCACCGAGGGGCGTCTGTCCCACGCGTACCTGTTCTGCGGACCGCGTGGCACGGGCAAGACCACTATGGCGCGCATCCTTGCCAAGGCGCTGCTCTGCCGCAATGCCGAGGCGGCGCGCGCCGAGGGTGCGAGCGGCTGCATGCCCGACGGCACCTGTGAGGAATGCGAGCTCATCGCCGAGGGCAACCACCCAGACGTCTACGAGCTCGATGCCGCAAGCCGTACCGGCGTGGACAACGTGCGCGAGGAGATCATCAACTCCGTTAACTTTGCCCCGGTGCGCGGCAAGTACAAGATCTATATCATCGACGAGGTCCACATGCTCACGACGGCGGCGTTTAACGCGCTGCTCAAGACGCTCGAGGAGCCGCCGGCGCACGTGATCTTTGTGCTGTGCACCACCGACCCGCAAAAGATTCTGGAGACAATCCTCTCGCGCTGCCAGCGCTTCGATTTCCACCGCATCGGTAACGAGGATATCGAGCGCCGCCTGGCATACGTGTGCGAGCAGGAGGGCTTCGACTACGACGACGAGGCGCTTGCCATCGTGGCACGCCATGCCAAGGGCGGCATGCGCGACGCGCTCTCCACGCTGGAGCAGCTGAGCGTCTTCGGCAACGGCACCGTGCATGCGGACGATGCCCGCTCGCTTTTGGGCGAAGTTTCTGACCAGATTCTGGGCGAGTTCGCGCGCGCCATTGCTGATCGTGATGTCGCCGAGCTGTATGGGCTTATTCGCGCGCAGGTCGAGGAAGGTAACGATCTGCTGGAACTGACGCGCGACCTGGTGGCGCACGTGCGCGACGTGTATGTTGCCTGCGTTGCCGGTGCCCGTGCCGAGTTGTTTGAGGGCGGTGCCGAGCAGGCCGAGGCGCTTGCAGCCGAGGCCGCTGCCTTTGGCGAGCATCCTGCCGATCGTTTGGCCCGTGTGCTGACGGTGCTCGACGATGCCGCCTTGGAGATGAGGGGTGCGAGCGACGTGCGCCTGGTGCTCGAGATTGCCTGCACGCGCTTGGCACGTCCCGAGGCCGATTTAACGATTGAGGCTTTGGCCGAGCGCGTGGCTCGCTTGGAGGCCATGGTTGCCAACGCCGCCGTTCCGGCGAGCGTGGCTGCTGCTCAAGCGAGTGCGCCTGCGGCTGTCGCGGCTGCACCTGCGACGACACAACAGCCGACGCTGATCTCGGGTGCCCGAGCTGCTACTCCTGCGGCGACCGCCGCCCCCGCTGCTACGTCCGCGCATCAGGGTGGCATGCCTTGGGACCGCGGAGCTGCTGTTCCGGCTGCCCAGCCTGCACCCAAGTCCGCGGCTCCGGCTCCCGCGCCCAAACCTGTAACGCCTGCACCTCAACTCGTTGCGGCTCCGGCTCCCGCGCCTGCCGCATCGACCGTGCCGGTGTCCAGGCCCAACAACGCCGCCCAG
>DBGFLF010000034.1:0-9254 GCA_048528725.1 Collinsella sp. | reverse complement strand
GGGGTCGCCCCACTCAAGCATGAAATAGCCTCGATAGTCCGGATCGTATCGAAGGTCATTGATCGTGTTGACTAGCCGACGGTATTGATTATTCGAAGGGCGAATCGTGCGGTTTCTTCGGGCTCTACCGAGGAGCATGAGCGGCTGAACTCTAAGGTCAATTCGGTCAGTTCTACCCGACGATTTCAGCTTGTCTCGAAGCATCGTGCAAACTGGTTTGAAATCGTCGACATTGAACGATGTCGGACAAAAGGCAATTGAAAGGTGCAGTGAGGTTTCGTTCAGCGTGATATCGATGGCGTCGAGCACCCGGTCGTATAATCCCGAGAGTCCTCGCATATGTTCGTGAGAATCGCGTAGGCCATCGAGGCTAAACTGTATGCCGTTTAAACCGGCGCGTTCGAGCTCATGCAAAGTATTTGAGTTTGCGAGCAGACCGTTTGACACGAGGTTGCATTTGACGCCAGATGCGCTGAGCCGCCGCAAGGACTCGATGACAAGATCCTTTCGCAGGAGGGTCTCGCCTCCGCAGAAGCAGAAGCTAAAGGGGTGCATTTGACAAATCGAGTCGACGAGTTCGAGGACTTCGTTGTCGGATAATTCGTTCGCGACGACATCGTTTTCTCCACTGTTGTTGAAGCAGTGTAGACAACGAAGGTTGCATTTGTTTGTAATGTCGAGCGCAACGCTGTGGGGCGCTCCGATTATTGCCGGCATGCTCATTATTGCTTCTTATCGAGCGGGCGAACAAACAGCTTGACGTCGCCCGAGTCGAGCTCATTGGGCAGGGTGCCGACTAAGGAAAAGCCAAGGCGCTGGTCGGAATGGTCAAGTTGTTCGGCGATTGGGGTGGAATCAGGCGCGTCAATTCTGAGCGCGCGGTAGGCTTTGGGAGCGGAAGATCCGTAGTATTCCGCAAGGCGGTCGAGCACACCGGCAAGCAGCGTGGAGCTGCATGAGATAAATTTGATGATGACGCTGCGGCCGGCGGGATTAGTGGCCGGCTCGCATATTATCAATCCATTAATTTCTCCGGACTGGCTCGTGAGTAGAAAATAATCATGGGTAAAGGAAAAGAGCCTTTGGCGAAGAACCAGAAAGTTCTCCAATTCGGGCTCAACGTCGAACTCAGAGAAATAGATCCTATTGCCATTTTTGGACTGTTTTGCAGAGAGGGATTTTGCAGCCGCCTCTTCGATTTCAGCAAACCTGCTCGCGTCCGCGAGAATAAGCAGCTCGTCGGGATTCACCGATGTTAGGTAATCGGAGCCGAAAGGGTCGTTCATATATCTCCCTTCTTTCTTCCAAACGATAAGACAGTTTACGGTCAGGCTATGCAGGGTTTGGGCCAGGTCATGCGCTAGCGTCTCGCGCGGTTGATCTGGGTATTTTTCTTGGAACAGACGGAGAATTTTGGGCAAATCGCAGGCGCCGTCGCATAAGTCAAGAATCTCTTTAGCGACCCTGTTGAGGATCGTATAGATTTGTTTCCCATCTGAGCTTAGGACGCTCAGGCGGTTATTTGGTTCACTGCGAAGGTAGCTTGGGTCGAGGGGGATAGGGATGACTCCAGGCAATGATGAGATTTGCGCGCTCCAAACATTCACGGATTCCATTGACCTCCTTTGGTTGTGGCCTATCTTCCTCGAATAGCAACTCGTTCGATAAAATATCACAAATCGAAACGATATATAAAAGAATATATTTATATCGATATACAATATTAGGTTAAAAAAAGTTTTGATGTTTGTCGATAGGGCTGGTATTGAAGGAGTGGACTGGAGTGATGGCGATGTCGGACGTTGTGGTTTCAATGGTGGGGTCATGCCTGCTGCTGTTGTTCGGAATAATGATATATCGAGGCAAGCTCACGGGATTGCTTGCCGGAATGTCATTGCTATCGGGAGAGCGTTTAGAGGAGGCAAAGCGGACGGCCGAGTCTCTAGGCGCAAACCGAGTGGTGGGGGCGTCTATAGTTTTCTCCGCAATATGCCTTTTTCTCTCGTCCCTTTTTCCGGACAAAAGGGCTATTCTCGGTCTGATGGTGGCTGCTGTTATAATCGCCGCGCTTGCCTATGCAAATAGGGGGCTTATTCGTATGTATATAAAGGTGAAATGGAATCCTGGGCACCGCAACCCGAGATAATGTCTTGAGCAAGGATTAACAACAAGGGATATATGGGAGCGATTAAGCGGCGAGCAAATTCAGTTTTGGATAAAAGGCCGCTTGATGGGAGCTGGCATGTTTAAGAAGACGGTTCACGAGTTGTTTCGGTGTAAAGGGTCACGGCTTTTCGTGATTCTCATGCTGGTGAATTTTGCTCTCTCGTGCGTCATGCCCGCCTTAAACGGTGGGTTTGTAGACTTTCTCGTGACGAATAGGGATCCATCTCGCGTCGTGTGGTTTGCGGCCTTTGTTGCGGGCATAGGGATATCGGCCTCCTTCATGTCGTATGCGATGGGTGTGAACGTATCGCGCGTCATCTTGGAGATGACGACGAGACTGATGGGGACCACGTGTGAGTCGTTTGAACGGGGGCCCCTGGAAAAGGGGGAGCAGGCGGATCCATCCTATACAACGCAGAGGGTGTATGCGGATTCGAATGCG
Source organism: Collinsella sp. (assembly GCA_048528725.1). Taxonomy (GTDB): domain Bacteria; phylum Actinomycetota; class Coriobacteriia; order Coriobacteriales; family Coriobacteriaceae; genus Collinsella. The sequence goes on along the minus strand of DBGFLF010000034.1, from coordinate 6,646 downwards.
GTGTCATCGTTTGTCGTGAACAACTTCCTGACGATCGGGCTTAACATCGTTCTGGTTGTGTTGATATGCATCATCCTGTTTTCGATTAATCCGGTGTTCCTGGTGTTAAGTGCATGTTCGCTTGTTGCGTACTTCATTTTATTCAGGGCGTTGAAAAAGCCGTTGTACAACAGTTCGCTTGCGAACAAGGAGGGTTTGAGTAAGCTTTTCGCGTCCGTGAGCGGCGAGCTGTCGCAGTTGTTTGACATTAAGTGCGATGGCGCATATAACCAGAGCGCTCGGACGCTCAAAGGGGTATTCGAGGGGTACTACCCGATTTACATGAAAGCAAGTAGGGTCTCGAATCTGGCCACATCAAGCGACGGCCTGATCTCGTCTGTGTTTCGGGGGGCACTGCTCGTGATCTCCGGGATGGAAATATTGAGCGGAAGAATGAGCTTAGGCGAGTTCACAATGGTGAACTCGTATTACTCGATGGCGTTCGGATGCTTCAAGTATTTTTTGAATTATTTCAAATCGTATCAGGACGCAAGGGCCTCGTTCGACCGATTGGGGGCTCTGACGGAGGACGCCGAGGACCGCGGCACCCTCACGGTTGGGCACGTGGAGAGCATATCGTTGTCCAACATCGCGTACCGATACGCGGGAAAGCCCTACTTATACCGCGACCTCTCCGTGGAGGTGGAGGAAGGAAAAACCTATGCCATTACCGGGCCGAACGGATGCGGAAAAAGCACGTTTCTGAAGGTGCTCCTTGGACTATATTCTGCTGGGGGACATCGGGTTTTGGGGTCGGTGCCATATGAAGAGCTCGATATGGAGACGATCCGACGGGACCTGTTTGCGGTGTGCCCGCAAAAGCTCTTTATTCCGAACGAAACGGTGGAGAATTACCTTGAGAGGACGTCGATTCGGGGATCGAGCGAAAACCTCCGAGAGCTTGTGCCGAGTTTCTATCGAACCGTCGAATCGTTAAAAGGCAAGAATTGTAGAGACCTTTCTGGTGGAGAGTATCGAAAGCTAAGGATATTCGCAGCACTTCGCAGGCAGCCGGAAGTGCTTGTGTTCGATGAACCAACGAACGATTTAGATGAAGAAAGCCGTCGGGAGTTCACGGAGTATATTCATCGAAATCCCTTCGATCAGCTAATTCTTGTTGTAAGCCATGATCAGGATTTGATTTCAGCATGCGATAGGAAGCTGGATTTGGATTTCGATCCGAAAAATGGGCAATGCTGATGGGAAACGCTTAGAGTTCGGGCTTGCGCGTCATGGAGTAATCTTTCCTCTTATCGAAAATCGTTACAATATAAGAAAAACAGTAAGCAAGAAGAAATGGCTCGGGGAAGAGCTCGCTGCTGTCAGTGATATTGGGTCTATATCCAGATAACACGGAAGGGGCCGTCCTCTACAACGGGGTATCACAGCGTCGCATCGACCGATACGCATTGCGGCGGTGCCGAGTTGGCATTACGGAGCAAGAGCCCCCTATTGTTGGGGGGACGATCCTCGATAATCTTACGCTGCTTTCTGATGATTTCGAGGCCGACAAACTGAATCGGATGCTTGCCATATTGGGGTTAGACAAAATGATTGCCGCTGCGGAGAACGGGGCGGCAGCGATGCTTGGCAGCAAGAAAGGAGGGGTGTCCGGCGGGGAGAAGCAGAACATCGCAATTGTGCGGCAGATGTTGAAATCGCCGGACGTCATGTTGTTTCTTGAGTCAACTTCAGCGCTTGATGCGAAGAGCCGGAGCGCGCTAATTAAATTGCTTCATGAGGTTAAGAGAGACCATATTGTAATTGTTGTCACTCGTGACGAAGAGATGCTTGCGGCTTGCGACGAGGTCATTCCGATGCCCGGATGCTTATCGGGACGTGGCGTTGAAGGCCCAGAAGATCGAAATGGCGTGGGTGTTGGGTAAGTCCCTACGCGTACGACGTTGGGTTTCTGATCTTCATCGTCCTGCAAAGAAGGCTTTGTAACACGTTTCCCCTGGGAGGCCCCTTTTGTCCGTAGTGGCAAAGAGGGGCTTTTTCGTTTCCCTCTTGCGGCGGAGGGGGACACCATGCGCCTATACAGGACGACCTGCGCGCTTTCGTCGGATGACGGGCTATGTGTCGAGATGGGGGTCTCGGGTGGAGGCCGCGTCGCGGTCGCGGTCGGCCAGCGACCATCGGTACGGCTCAATCGTATTACCAGAACTAGTAAGGAGCCGCCCTTTCGGACGACTCAAACTGTAATGGGGCTTTTTTAGCTACCCCGGCCGTTACTCCGCCAAAGCATTCGCGCTATCTGCCGGGGTGGCTAAAATAGCCCCGTCCCAAATTAGCTACTCTGACCAAAATCCCTGGGACAAATACTTCTGATAGATTTTGTCTTTCTTGGCTATTGCGTAGTTTAAGAGATTCCATTCCAATAATTACAGCTTTTTGCTAAAGCGCTTTAGCAGTTTATACCGCTTTTGACCTGCGATTACGTTGTACTGGTATCTTCATAAGGTAACCACCTTTACCTACCGTTTACCGCCAGTTTTAGCACGTTTACCAAACCGCGCAGCCTCTGCTCAAGCCCGCCCAAAACCCGCCGTATAGTTCCCTCACGGTCCGCATCCGGCGGGTCGATTCGTTACCACGGTCGTGTGTGCGAACACATAGAAGGGGAAGTATCGTGAGCGATTGCAAGAGGGTTTACCGTTTTGGAACCGACGCCCAGGGCACTTGTGTCACCGAGGGCGACAAGTCTATGAACTTTGTGCTTGGCGGCAAGGGCGCTAACCTTGCCGAGATGAGCCGTATCGGCCTGCCGGTCCCCGGTGGCTTTACCATTACCTGCCAGACCTGCGTTGAGTACTCCGGTGCCGGCAATGTTTGGCCTGCCGGCGCGCTTGACGAGATCGTTGCCGCCGAGGCCGACCTCGAAGCCCGCTGCGGCAAGAAGCTCGGAGATGCCAACGATCCGCTGCTCGTCTCGGTGCGCTCTGGCGCTCCGTTCTCCATGCCCGGCATGATGGACACGGTCCTCAATCTGGGCCTCAACGACGATTCCGTCCTGGGCCTCATCGCCCAGACGCAGAACCCGCGCTTTGCTTGGGACAGCTATCGCCGCTTTATCCAGATGTTCTCCAACGTCGTCATGGGCGTCGACGCCGACCAGTTCGAGAACGCCCTGACCCAGGCCCGCCTGGTTGCCGGCGTCCGCGTCGATTCCGAGCTTTCGGCCGAGGACCTGCAGGAGCTCGTCGAGACCTTCAAGGGCATCTTCTCCGCCAACGTCGAGGCCGCCCAGTACCCGGAGCTCGAGGTCGCGGAAGGCAAGCCCGTCTTTCCGCACGATCCGGAGCTCCAGCTTCGCCTTGCCATCCAGGCCGTCTTTGACAGCTGGATGAACGAGCGCGCCTGCATTTACCGCAAGCAGCACGGCATCTCCGACGAGCTCGGCACCGCCGTCAACGTCCAGGCTATGGCTTTTGGCAACAAGGGCGAGACCTCTGCGACCGGCGTCGCCTTCACCCGCAACCCGGCCGACGGCACCAAGGAGTTCTACGGCGACTTTCTGGTCAACGCCCAGGGCGAGGACGTCGTCGCCGGCATTCGCAACACCGAGCCCATCGCCGATCTCAAGACCACTCCGGGGCTTGAGTCCGCAGGCGAGGAGCTCGAGCGCGTGTTCCTGACGCTCGAGGATCACTATCGCGACATGTGCGACATCGAGTTCACCATCGAGCAGGGCAAGCTCTGGATGCTCCAGACCCGCGTGGGCAAGCGAACCGCCACCGCCGCCCTGCGCATCGCCATCGAGATGGTCGAGGAGGGCCTCATCACCCGCGAGGAGGCCGTGGGCCGCATCGATCCTGCGCAGCTCGATCAGCTCCTGCACCCGCAGTTCGACTCCTCCAAGAAGTACGAGGCGCTCGCGACCGGTCTTAACGCCAGCCCCGGTGCCGCCGTGGGCGAGGTCGTGTTCTCGAGCGACGACGCCGTCGCGCGTTCCGCCGAGGGCCACAAGGTCATCCTGGTCCGTTGGGAGACCAACCCTGACGACCTGAAGGGCATGGTTGCCGCCGAGGGCATCCTGACGAGCCACGGTGGCAAGACGAGCCATGCCGCCGTTATCGCCCGCGGCATGGGTACGCCCTGCGTCTGCGGTGTCGAGCGCTTCCATATCGACGCGGCCGAGAAGGTCGTGCGTATCGAGGGTAGCGATCGCGTACTGCACGAGGGCGACATCATCTCCATCGACGGTACCCAGGGCATCGTTGTCGACGGCGCCGTTGACTTGGTCTCCGCCGAGCTTACTGGTGACCTGGACACTATCCTGTCCTGGGCCGATGAGATTCGTCTGGATGAGACCTGCGGCCACGCCAACCACGTGCGCGTCAACGCCGACAACCCCGAGGACGCCGAGCTCGCGCTCGAGTTTGGCGCCGAGGCCATCGGCCTGTGCCGCACCGAGCATATGTTCCTGGGCGATCGCAAGAACATCATCCAGAGCTTCATCCTGTCCGATGACGAGGCCGTGAAGCAGCAGGCCTTGGCCGATCTGCTCAAGGTCCAGACCGAGGACTTCCTGGCCATGTTTAAGACCATGACCGGCCGCGACGTGGTCGTTCGCCTGATCGATCCGCCGCTTCACGAGTTCCTGGACGATCCCCTCGAGCTCGAGGTCGCCATCACCAAGAAGGAGGCTGCTGGCGCTCCCGAGGAGGAGCTCGCCGCCCTGCGTGCCCGCCTGCGTCGCATCGACGGCATGGTCGAGTCCAACCCCATGCTCGGCCTGCGCGGTGTGCGTCTGTCCGTCGTCTTCGGTGACCTGCCGCTTATGCAGGTCCGTGCCGTGGCAACGGCTGCCGCCCGCCTCATCAAGGAGGGCGTCGACCCGCGTCCTGAGATTATGGTCCCGCTCGTCTCCATCACGGCCGAGCATGTCCAGACCCGTGAGGTCATCGAGCGCGTCATCGCCGAGGTTTCCGCCGAGGAGGGCGTGGAGCTCAACATTCCTGTGGGTACGATGCTCGAGCTGCCGCGCGCCTGCATGGTCGCCGACGAGATCGCCTAGCACGCCGATTTCTTCTGCTTTGGCACCAACGACCTCACGCAGACGACCTTCGGTTTCTCCCGCGATGATGCCGAGGCCAAGTTCATCCCGCTGTATATGCACAAGAAGATCTTGAAGGACAACCCCTTCGAGATCATCGACGTGGCGGTGCTCGAGCTCGTGCGTATGGCCGTGGAGAAGGGTCGCGCCACCAACCCCGACATGCACTTTGGCGTGTGCGGCGAGCACGGCGGCGACCCCAAGTCCATCAAGGGCCTGTTTAACGTGGCCGACGTGGACTACGTGTCCTGCTCGCCCTATCGCGTGCCCCTCGCACGCCTGGCTGCCGCTCAGGCCAAGCTCGAGGCCAAGCGTTCCGCCTAATGTTCTGGGTTTAGACGCCTAGCGTAGCCCCCTTCATGCCGCCCGTCTCATTCGTGAGACGGGCGGTTATCATGTGCGGGTTTTGTCTTTTTGTCTGCGTAAAAAATTGTTCTTGCAGCAGAAACCCGCGCGTGTATACTCGAATACGTTTGTTCAACTACGTGCCGGCCAGAGTGGTACGGCACCTCTAGAAGAGTAAGGAATTGCACATGGATTACATCCGCGCAATCGAGCGTCAGCAGATCCGCGAGGACATTCCTCAGGTTCGCGTCGCCGACAACGTCAAGGTTCACTACCGCATTAAGGAAGGCGACCGCGAGCGCATCCAGGTCTTCCAGGGCGACGTCATCCGCATGGCCGGCGCCGGTGCCCGCGAGACCTTCACCGTCCGCAAGATGTCCTTCGGTGTCGGTGTTGAGCGTACCTTCCCGCTTCACAGCCCCAAGATCGCCAAGCTCGAGGTCGTTCGTCATGGTCGCGTCCGTCGCGCCAAGCTGTACTACCTCCGCGACAAGGTGGGCAAGGCTGCTCGCATCCCCGAGAAGCGCTAAGAAGATCGCAGCGTCTGTCCACTCGTTTGGACACAAGGGTCACCTTCGGGTGGCCCTTCTTTTTATCTGATTTGCATGCAAGGAGGGCCTGGTATGGCCAACATGACGAGCTCGGTTTCGGCATCGCAGGTTGCCGGAGAGCTGGCGAGCGCAACGTTTGAGGAGATCCCCGCCCTCGTGGAGCATTATCGCGAGGACCCGCGCCAGCAGGTGATCAAGGCTTGCGAGCGTGCTCTTAAGCGCCATGCCAAGGAGCTTGCCGAGCGCGAGCGCGTCAACGGCATGTACGAGCTTATGCATGAGCTCGGCGGTGATGGCGTGGTCGTGGGCGTCGACGAGGTGGGCCGTGGCTCGGTAGCGGGGCCCTTGACCGTGTGTGCCGTGTGCCTTCCGATGGAGCCGCGCGTCTGGGGCATCAACGATTCCAAAAAGCTCACGCCGGCGCGCCGCGAGCTGCTCTCTGTGAAGATTGCCGAGGTGGCGACGGCGATTGGTTTTTGCCATATCGCGCCTAAGGATATCGATGAGATGGGTATGGCCCGCGCCATCCGCGTTGCCGTCGCGGGCGCCGTGGCCGATACGGGACTTGAACCCGACTGCGTCCTCATGGATGGCAACCCCTTGGGCGCCGTTCCCAATGAGCGCGACGTGGTGAAGGGCGATGCCAAGATCG
>DBGFLF010000033.1:0-6248 GCA_048528725.1 Collinsella sp. | reverse complement strand
TCGATCTCTGTCTCGGGCTCGGGTTCCGGTGCGGCTTCAACCATAGCTTCGGGCTCGGGGCGCTTAACGTGCTTGGGACGCACTGCCTTGAGGTCCTTCTCGCCGCGCTTTTTCTTTTTGTAGGACTGCTTGGCGCCCTTGGCTGCCTTGGGCTTGTCCTCGCCCTTGGCAAGGGCGGCATCCCAGGCCTCGTTGGCGATGACGGTGGCATACAGGCGACCGCCCTTAAAGACGGTCAGCTTAATGCAGTCGTTGAGCTCCTCGAGCAGCTCGCGCGTGGACTCAAAGCCCAGGTCATAAGCGGTCATGTCGCCGGCGGCGAGCGCCTCCTCGACCTGCGTCATAAACGTTTGCTTGCCGCATCCGATTGCATCGCGTAGCAGGCGATACAGATAGATGTGGTTGCCCAGCGAAAGCGTGGGCCTAACTATTGTCTTGCTCATGGCAAATCTCCTCTTTACACACCAAAGCATCTTACCATCGCATGGTGTTCGCCATGGCGGCGCCCAAGGCAAACGGGCGCGAACCGCTTTCGATTCGCGCCCGTTGTACAGGTCGGTTATCTATGAGAGGCAAATGTGCTTAGTTGCCCGATGCCGTGCCTTGGCTCGAGCTGTCAGATGCCGTGCCGGACGCGGTTCCGCTCGAGCTGTTCGAGCTGTTGGTGTTGTTGCTGTCTGCTGTGCCCGTTCCCGAAGTGGTGTCGCTCGTCTGGCCGCCCGTGCTCGGCTGCGAACCGCCAGTCGTTTGGCTTAAGTCGGTCGTGCCGGACGGCGTGCTGCTGTTGGCCGTAGAGGAATCGGTGCCCTGCGATTGGTTTTGGGTGTTCGAGGACGAATTGGCAGAGGTAGAACTGTCTTGCGTGTCGTCCGTCTGTGCCTGCTGATCCTGCGACTGGGTGTTGCCATTTGCATCGCTCTCGGTCGTGCGCGACGAAAGGATTGGCTCGGGGCGCTCGCCCAGACCCTCACCGGCGGTGGTTATAAGGATGGCGCCGGTGCAGGCGATGACCGCGACGATGGCGATGGCGATCGAGAAGACGATGACCTTCTTTTGCGTCTGGCTACGCTCTGCCGCCGCCTTGGCGCGCAGGCTGTTGGGGGCGACGCGCGCCGTGGTCGCGCGCCCCGCAATCTGGCGCATCTCCTGCGTGGTCGCGGCGCCACCTAGGTGCTCCTCGATATCGGGCTCAACGGGCTCGTAGGCGCCGGCAGGGTAGTCGACAGCGGCATGCGTGCCCTTGATTGCGTCGGCGCTGGCAGAGATAAAGTGGCGGTAGACCTGCGAGGACACAACGGTGATGACCGAGCTCACGGCGGCGCCAATTACTGAACCAGCGATACCAATCTTGGAAGCAAGCGCGACGCTTGTGGCGGCGGCAGCGGCGCCAGCGATGATCTGAGGAATGGAAATGTCATCGAACAGGCCCTTTTTGGGCGCGATGGCCATGGTCTGTCCGATGGAATGGTTTTCGTGCACGCCGTTGTTGAGCGCGGCCGGTGTCATGACGCGCGTGCGCGGCGCGTCGGTGTACTTGGTTGTCATACGGGGTCCTCCCGATGTAAATCTGCTTCGTTTCATGCAGCCATCAGGGTACCCACCAGATGTGAATCGTACGTGACATTTAACAGATACCATCAACTCATCAATAGCTCACCAAGTTAGTGGGATGCGGTTGCACCCGGCGGTTGAACTACAATAGGGCTTGCTAATTGTGTTGAATAGCGTCTACGCACGGGAGCATTCTTATGAATCTTCACCTTTCTCAGTCTGATGGCTTTTTGCGTGTGGCGGCGGCGTCGCCGCGGATTCGCGTGGCCGATGTCGAGGGCAATGCCGAGGTTGCGCTGGCGGCTGTTCGCGAGGCTGCCGAGCGCGGCGTTCGCGCGCTGGTGCTGCCCGAGCTTAACCTGACCGGCTATACCGCGGCCGACCTGTTCCATAATCGCACGCTGCTGCATGCCTGCGAGACCGCACTGGCACATATTCTCGATGAAACTCGCGAGCTGCCGATTGTCTTTACCATTGGTCTTCCCGTTGCAGTTGCCGAGAATATCTACAACTGCGCCGCCGTGTGCTGCGCGGGCGAGCTTTTGGGGCTCACGGCCAAGAAGTATCTGCCCAACTATGGCGAGTTCTACGAGCGCCGCTGGTTTGCTCCGGCGCCCGCAGATCCTGTGTGGGTCGAGTTTGCCGGTCAGGGTCCGGTTCCGCTGGGTTCGGGGCTTGTCTACCGCTGCTGTGATGAAGGTGCCGAGGATATGGTGTTGGGCGTTGAGGTCTGCGAGGACTTGTGGGTGCCGGCGCCCCCTTCGACCGAGATGGCGCTTGCCGGTGCGACGGTGATCCTCAATCCGTCGGCTTCGGACGAGATTATCGGTAAGGCGGATTACCGCCGCAGCCTCATTTCCAACCAGAGCGCGCGCCTGTACTGCGCCTATGCCTACGCGGACGCGAGCGAGGGCGAGTCCACGACCGACATGGTCTTTGCGGGCGAGAACCTCGTCTACGAAAACGGCTCCAAGCTCGCCGCGACCAAACTGCTTACCTGCGATATGGCCATCGCCGACGTTGACCTTGACCGCCTGGTTGCCGAACGCCGTCGCTCGACGACGTGGACGCGCACCGACGATGCGCCGGAGGCCACGACCGTTGAGTTTTCGTTTGAGGGCGTGCTGGCCGAAGAACCTGTCCTGCGCGATGCCTGCGATATCGACCGCGTTTTCCCGCGCGCGCCCTTTGTGCCGGCCGACCACGGCGACTTGGCCGAGCGCTGCGAGACGATCCTCGATCTACAGACTGCGGGCCTCAAGACCCGCCTCGCCCACACAGGTACCAAGGCCGCGGTCATCGGCCTTTCGGGCGGCTTGGACTCCACGCTAGCGCTGCTTGTGACCGTGCGTGCCTTCGATGCTCTGGGGCTGCCGCGCACGGGTATCACGGCGGTTTCCATGCCCGGCTTCGGCACGACGCACCGCACTAAGTCCAATGCCGAGTCGCTCGCTCGTGACTTGGGTGTGAGCTTCCGCGAGGTCTCAATCCATGCTGCCGTGGAACAGCACTTTAAGGATATCGAGCATGATCCGGCCGTGCAGGACGTGACCTACGAGAACAGCCAGGCGCGCGAGCGTACGCAGATTCTGATGGATTTGGCCAATCAGGCCGGCGGTTTTGTCATCGGCACAGGCGACCTGTCGGAGCTGGCGCTCGGCTGGGCTACCTATAACGGCGACCACATGAGCATGTACGCCGTCAACGCGAGCGTGCCCAAGACGCTTGTGCGCCATCTGGTGCGCTATGCCGCCGATGTCTTTGGCGGGCGCATTGCCGAGGTCTTGCTCGATATCCTCGATACGCCGGTGTCCCCCGAGCTTCTGCCGCCCACGGGCGACGGCGAGATTGCGCAGAAGACCGAGGATTTGGTGGGCCCGTACGAGCTGCATGACTACTTCCTCTACTACCTGCTGCGTTTTGGCTTTGAGCCGGGCAAGATCTACCGCATGGCGCTCAAGAGCTTCGAGGGCGTCTACGACGCTAAGACCGTCCACACGTGGCTACGTACGTTCTACCGTCGCTTCTTTGCCCAGCAGTTTAAGCGCAGTTGCCTGCCCGATGGTCCCAAGGTGGGCTCGGTGACGCTCAGCCCGCGCGGCGATTGGCGTATGCCGAGTGACGCTAGCTCGCGTCTGTGGCTTGCGCAGATCGACGCGCTCAATCCAGTTGACTAAGGTTGGCTAAATTGAACCAATACGGGGGTTGCAAGCGTTACACTTTTGCAATCTGATGGCCCGTATCGCGCGGCGCTCTTGTCGGAGCGCCGCGTTTTTTATATCGAAAGGTGGCACCATGCAGGCATCTCAGCGTCTCGACCGCTTTGGCGCGGAGGTCTTCGCCTCGCTCAACAACAAGCTTCTCGCGCTGAAGGCTCAGGGCAAGACCATTTACAACATGAGCGTGGGCACGCCCGACTTTAAGCCGTACGACCACGTGGTCGAGGCGCTCACGCAGGCAGCCCAAGATCCCGAGATGTGGAAGTATGCCCTGCGCGACCTGCCCGAACTCAAGCAGTCCGTGTGCGATTACTACGAGCGTCGCTTTGGTGTCTCCGGCATTACGCCGTCCATGGTGCAGTCGTGCAACGGCACGCAGGAGGGCGTGGGCCATTTGGGCCTGGCCCTGCTCGATCCGGGTGACACCATTCTGGTTCCCGATCCGTGCTACCCGGTCTTTGAGGCGGGTGCCAAGATCGCCGATGCCAAGCTCGAATACTATCCGCTGGTTGCCGAGCATAATTACCTGCCCTATGTGGCGGGCATCGATCCCGAGGTTGCCGATCGTGCCAAGTATATGATCGTGTCGTTGCCCGCCAACCCGGTCGGCTCGGTGGGTACGCCCGAGGTCTACGAGGAGATTATCGCCTTTGCCCGCGAGCATGATCTGTTGATCGTTCATGACAATGCCTACTCCGATATCGTGTTCGACGGCGAGCCGGGTGGCAGCTTCCTGCAGTACCCTGGCGCGCTCGAGGTGGGCGTGGAGTTCTTCTCGCTCTCTAAGTCGTTTAACGTCACCGGTGCCCGCATCGGCTTTTTGGTCGGTCGCGAGGATGTGGTCTCGGCCTTTGCCAAGCTGCGCGGCCAGATCGACTTCGGTATGTTTTTCCCGATCCAGAAGGCTGCTATCGCCTGCCTGAACGGTCCGCGCGATGAGGTCGAGGCGCAGCGCCTGAAGTACCAGGAACGTCGCGATGCCCTGTGCGACGGTCTTGAGGGTCTGGGCTGGGAGCGTCCCAACGCGCATGGCTCTATGTTTGTGTGGGCCAAGCTTCCCGGTGGTCGCACCGATTCCATGGCGTTTTGCGAGGAGCTTATGGAGAAGGCCGGCGTTGTGGTGACGCCGGGTGCGAGCTTTGGTCCTTCGGGCGAGGGGCACGTGCGCATGGCGCTGGTCTTGCCGCCCGACCAGATCGCTTTGGCTGTCGAGGCCATTCACGAGGCGGGCCTGTATTAGAAAGCTATTTCGGCTCGTCAATAGCTCGAAACCGATTTCGTGCAGTTATTTTACGAATTCTGCAAACAATTTCGGTAAACGGTCGATTTTTGGCTGCGAATAGGAGCATAATCAAAGTCCCGATTGGATGTATTGGGATTACGACAAGCCGCTCGGGTCGTTCCCGGGCGGCTTGTTTGTGGAGAGAGATGGGAGTTTCTAATGGTTAACGAGAAGAAGGTCGCTATTGTCGGCTGCGGTTTCGTCGGTTCGTCTTCGGCGTTCGCACTGATGCAGAGCGGTCTGTTCTCCGAGATGGTCCTCATCGACGTGGACAAGAACCGCGCCGAGGGTGAGGCCCTGGATATCGCGCACGGCATGACGTTTGCCGAGCCGATGAAGATCTACGCCGGCGATTATTCCGATGTCGCCGACGCCGCCATGATCGTCGTCACCGCTGGCGCTGCCCAGAAGCCCGGTGAGACCCGCCTGGACCTGGTCAACAAGAACGTCAGCATCTTTAAGTCCATTATCCCCGAGATTAAGAAGTCCGGCTTCGACGGCATTCTGCTAATCGTCTCCAACCCGGTTGATGTTCTGACCTATGCTGCCATCAAGATGTCCGGCCTGCCCGAGGGCCATGTCATCGGCTCTGGCACCGTGCTCGACACTGGCCGTCTGCAGCAGATGCTTGGTGCCCACGTCGAGGTTGACCCGCGCGATGTCCAGGCCTATGTCATGGGTGAGCACGGCGACTCCGAGTTTGTCGCTTGGTCCAGCGCTCAGGTTGCTGGCGTTCCGCTGAACACCTTCTGCGAGCTTCACGGCCACCTGGAGCATGAGGCTGCCGAGAAGCGCATCGCCGAGGACGTCAAGAACTCCGCCTACACCATCATCGAGAAGAAGCACGCCACCTACTACGGTGTCGCTATGGCCGTCAAGCGCATCTGCACTGCCGTCATGCGCGATGAGCAGACCGTTCTGCCTGTCTCCTCGCTCATGGTGGGCGAGTACGGCCTGTCCGATCTGGCCATCTCCATGCCGACAGTCGTTGGCCGCGACGGCGTCGTCTGCCGCGTCCCCGTGCCGCTGAACGATGACGAGCAGCATGAGCTCACCGCCTCCGCCAAGGCCCTCAAGGACATCATCGACAGCGTCGACTTCTCCTGCTAAATTCGGCTCGTTTGGGCAACAGGCTACAATGAAAGGCGTCCGGGCCACACGGTCCGGGCGCCTTTTTAGTGCGAGGGGGGGGTCAG
>DBGFLF010000032.1:0-6888 GCA_048528725.1 Collinsella sp. | reverse complement strand
GCGGCGAGCATCCTGGCGCTCGGCACTCTTAAGGAACTCGATGCCGCGTGTGGGGCTTCCCGCCACGGCGACCGCCATGCGGCAACGCGCGAGGTCCTGACCCGTCGCGCGACTCACGGCCTGCGCGGCCACGGTGGGCGACACCAACCGAAACGGCACGCACTGACAGCGGCTCACGATGGTGGGCAACATCACGTCTGCCGAGGTGCCCAACAAGATGAACATAACGCCCTCGGGCGGCTCCTCGAGTGTCTTGAGCAGCGCGTTGGCGGTGTTAGCGCGCAGTTGCTCGGCACGATCGATGATGTAGACCTTGGCCTTGGCACGGATGGGCGCCAGCGGCACGTCATCGAGCAGCTCGCGGGTCTGGGCAATGAGGTAGCCTGTGGCGCTCTCGGGCGTGTAATAGTGCACGTCGGGATGCGTATGCCGAGCAACGCGTACGCAGCTGTCGCATGCGCCGCAGCCGTCCTGCTCGCACAGGAAGGCTTGGGCGAGCGCCCATGCGGCATCGAGCTTGCCGGCGCCGGGAGCGCCCAAAAACAGGTAGGCGTGCGATGCGCGGCCGTTGGCGACGGCGTTGGTCAAAAAGTCGCGCACGCGCTGTTGGGTGTCGAGCTTGGCCAGCAGGCTTGCCTGAGCGGGGGCCATGTTACTCGGCCTCCTTGGCAAGCGCGGCGGCGACGGCGTCTTGCGGAATGTCGAGACCGTACGCGCGAACCTGCTCGACCGTCTTCTCGAAGACTTCCTCGATGGGCGCGGTGGCGTCGATGAGCTTTACGCGATTTGGCTCCTCGGCGGCAATGGCGCAGAATCCCTGGTAAACGCGCTCTTGGAATGCCATGCCTTTCGCCTCCATGCGGTCGGCCGCGCCACGAGCTGCCATGCGTAGCGCCGCCTGCTCGGGCGTGATGTGATAGACGAGCGTGAGCGCCGGGTGCGTCCCCGCGACGGCCAGGTTGTTGGCATCGCGCACCATCTGGCGATCGAGGCCATCGGCAAACGCCTGGTAGCAGGTCGTGGAATCGTAGAAACGGTCGCACAGGACCACCTTGCCGGCCGCGAGGGCGGGAGCTATGACCTCGTGCACCAACTGGGCGCGCGCTGCCTCGTAGAGCAGCAGCTCGCAAGTGTCGCCCATCGCCGTATTGGCGGGGTCGAGCAGCAGAGCACGGATCTTTTCGCTGATGGCGGTACCGCCCGGCTCGCGCAGGCTCACAACCCGGTAGCCAGCGAGCTCGAGCGCACGGGCAAGCAGGCGCGCCTGCGTAGATTTACCGGCGCCATCGACACCCTCGAGCGTAATGAAGCTATGTTGAGCGGGCACAAAAGCCATGGGCGCAGCCCCTTCCTACAAGGCGCGTAAATGCAGATATATCAACCAAGCCATGATACCCCAGTGCTCGGTGCGTCCCCAATGGCTAAAGGTGCCTTTCCAAAGTTGCGGTGAAATAGGGACTGATTGAAGCTCTGAGACCGCCAAACAGTCCCTATTTCACCGCAACTTATGATGGGGAATTTTGGACGCTGGGTATAATCGTCGTATTGCATTGAAATGTGGCGAAAGGAGTGGCAATGTCTCGGTATTGCGCCTCGTGCGGCAAGCTTCTTGCAGATAATGCCAAGTTCTGCACCTCGTGCGGTGCACCCGTTGAGCAAACAACCGCGAGCGATAGCCAGCCCGCTTTTGAGCAGACCGGCTCCCTTGATACGCCGCAAGCCAAGGCGGACGACCCCCTCGCCTATCGCCCCGACCCCGCCGCAAGCCCTGCGGCCGTCGAGACCACGCAGCGCATACCCGTCGCGAGCGGCTCGCCCCAACAGGAGCCGGCTCCCGCATACACGCCCGCTTCGCCACAGACCCCCGCTCCCAAAAAGAGCGGCACCGGGCCGCTTATCGCCGTTATTGTTGTGCTGGTGGCGATCATCATCGCCCTGGTCGTTTTCTTTGTGATCAAGCCTTTCGACAACGCCGCCACGCAGACGACTGCCGAGGTAGCTAAGCTGCACCATGACGTCGACGACGATGACCTAAAGCCTCTCGGCGATCCCAACAGCCTGTACGACGATGATGACGATGACGACGAGGATGGCGGCGAAGCAACGCTCTCCGAGCAGAATCTCTACCGCCGACTGAGCGAATACTACGACTTGCTCGAAGACCTCGACAACTACGTCCGTGGCTGCGCGCAGAACTTCAACGGCAGCTATCTGGAAGAAGATCGCACCACCCGTCAAAATCTCGCCGACGTCGCCGAGCGCACAGAGGACACCATCGAGCAGTATTACGACATCGTCGAGGACCTGGACGTCCCGACGAGCTCCAAGAACTACAACTCCTGGAAAGACATCGTTGCCCTGTATGACGACCTGGACCACCGCATTGACGCGATCTGCGATGCCTGGGAGATCAGCCTGAAGTACGCAAAGCCCGCGGACCACAAGAATGAGATCGTGGCGCCGCTGTCACGCGACAACGTGGCGGGCACCAATGACAATAAGTACCGTCAGGACTTTGAGGACCGCTATCCCGGCGCCAAGCCCGTCGAGGTGAAGTAATCCCAACAACTGATCAAAACTTGCGGTGAAATAGGGATTGATTAGGCCTTTTGTCAGCAAAAACAGTCCCTATTTCACCGCAACTTAGAAGTGGGGCCGGGCGCGCATTTGCATTTGCGCGCCCGGCCCCACCGTGTCTATATGTGCTCGGTTACTTGTCGGCGGCCGCCTTCTTGGTGGTCGTCTTTTTCGCGGCAGTCTTCTTGGCGGTCGACTTCTTGGCGGTCGAAGTCTTCTTGGCTGCCGTGGTTTTCTTCGCCGTGGTCGCCTTGGTCGCAGTCTTGCGACCGCGGGTGGGCTTCTTCTCCTTGGTCGGGCAGTCCATGTTGACGCAGATACGCCACGGACCGCGCGCCGTGTTGACCACCACGATGGGAGCGCCGCACTCGGGACAGGTCTCGCCTGTCGCCTCGAGCTTGCCGCGCGCCGGCAGCGGATAGCTCACGCCGCAATCGTCATAGTTGGTGCAGCGGATAAAGCGCTTGCCGCTCTTCTCGCTCTTGTGTGCAATCAGATCGCCATGACGTCCGGCCTCGGCGCACACCTTGCACTCGCCCACCTTAAGGTCGGGCTCGTAATTGGTGGGGCACGTGGGGTTCACGCAAATCTCGAAGGCCTTCTGGCGGAACGGCTGGCACTTAATGCGCGGCGCGCCGCACTCGGGGCACACGGCCGCCTCGCCCTCGAGCGGGCTTACCTTGACGCCGCTCGGCACCGGATAGGTCACGTCGCAGTCGGGCCAGCCCATGCAGCCAATGAAGCTGCCGCGGGTCTTGGCGCTCGTCTTCATAACCAGGTCCTTGCCGCACTTGGGGCAGGCGCCCACGCGCGCATCGGCTGTGACGGCGTCGCTGATGGCGTCGCCCAGCTCCTGCGTGTGCTTGAGCAGCTCGTCGAGCACGCCGGCCAGCAGCGCGCGCGAGTGCGTCACAACATGCTCTTCGGTGTCCTCGCCGCGCTCCACACGGGTCATATCGCCATCGAGCTCGCTGGTCATATCGGGGCTCGTGATGCGCGGGGCAAACTGCGTCAGCGCGTCGATGATGGCGATACCCAGCTGGCTCGGCTCAACGGGATCATTTTTGAGATAGCGCACAGCGTACAGGCGCTCGATGATGCTCGCGCGCGTGGACTTGGTACCCAGGCCGCGCTTCTCCATCTCCTGCACGAGCTTGCCCTGGCTGTAGCGCGCGGGCGGCTCGGTCTGCTTGGCCTCGAGCTTAATGTCGAACACGTCGACCGTATCGCCCTGCTCCAGCGGCGGCATCTGCTCGTCGCGCTTAAGGCCGTACGGATAGGCCTCGCGGAAGCCAGGGGTCACGAGCACGTCGCCCGAGGCCACGAACGGCTCGCCGTTGACGTCGAGCTCGAGCTTGGTGTTCTCGATGGTCGCGGGACCCATAAGCGTTGCCAGGAAGCGACGGGCGATGAGGTCGTAGAGCTTGCGCTGGCCGCCGTCGAGCGTGGATGGGTCGCCCTCGCCCGTGGGATAGATAGGCGGGTGGTCGGTGGTCTCGACCTTGCCGCGCGTGGGCTTCATAGGACCGGCAAGCACCTTTTTGCACACGGGCGCCAGCGCCGGGTTGATCTTTGCCAGGTCGCTCACCACGGCGCCCAGATCGAGCGTCGCAGGGTATACGGTATTGTCGACACGCGGGTAGCTGATAAGGCCCGCCATGTAGAGGGACTCGGCGATGCGCATGGTACGCGCAGGCGAGATACCCTCGGCTGCGGCGGCAGCCTGCAGCGAGGTGGTCGCAAACGGCGTGGGCGGCTGCTGCTTGCGCGAGCGCTTGGTCACCGCGGCGACGGTTGCCGTCTTGGCACCGTCAACATGGCCGTACGCCGTCTCAGCAGCATCCTTGTCGGTAAAGCGCGCCGTCTTGTGCGCGATCTTAAAGCGATCGTCCTCGGCAGCGCCCTGCGCGGCACCCATGCCGCGAATCTGCCAATAGTCCTCGGGCACAAACGCCATGCGCTCGCGCTCGCGCTCGACCACCAGGGCAAGCGTCGGCGTCTGCACGCGGCCGGCGGAGCGCACGTTACCAAAGCCGCCAAACTTGGCGAGCGTCAGGTAGCGCGTCAGCACCGCACCCCAAATGAGGTCGATGTGCTGACGGCTCTCGCCGGCGTCGGCCAGGTTCTGGTCGAGCGAGACAAGGTTATCGAAGGCCTGCGTGATCTCGGCCTTGGTAAACGAAGAATACTGGGCGCGGGCGACCGGCAAGTCGGGCGCCACCTCGCGCACCTTGTTGAGGGCGTCCGAACCGATCAGCTCGCCCTCGCGATCGAAGTCCGTGGCAATGATGACGCTGTCGGACTTTTTGGCGAGGTTCTTAAGCGAGCGAATGAGCTCTTTCTCGGCCGGCAGCTTAATGACGGGTGCCCAGGTGAGGTAAGGCAGACTCTCGAGCTTCCAGCCCTTAATGGAGATGCCATCGGCAAGGAACGGCTTACGCTTGGTGTCGTAAGGCGGACGCGCCAGGCCATCGGGCATGTCGGCCGGCAGTATCTCGCCGTCCTCGGTGACCGAATACCAGCCCAGCTTTTTATCGAACAGCACGCTGTCGCAAAAATCAGGCGCAAGGATGTGACCGGCAAGGCCGATCGTCACGCACTCCTCGCCCTTCCACTCAAAACGGTAGATGGCGGTGTTGTACACCTTGTCCTTTTTAGGCTTACCCGTGGACAGCCGCTCGGCGATCTGACGCGCGGCGTCGTTTTTCTCGGCGATGATGAGCTTCAAAAGAGGCTCCTATCTCGTATCTCTACGGCTACGCCCGCCCGTATGGCGGCCGATTTACGCCCTTGCTTGCTCGATCTGCCCGATGAGCCAATCGCACCAGGCGTCCATGCCCTCGCCCTTGCGCGCGCTCACGGCAAACCGCGGCGCCTGCGGATTGAGGTCATCGAGTGTCTTAGTATACCTATCCATGTCAAAATCGAAAGCCGGGGCCACGTCGACCTTATTGAGCAGCTGCGCGCCAGCGTGCTGGAAGATGCCCGGGTACTTGATGGGCTTGTCGTCGCCCTCGGGCACCGAGAGAATCATGATGGACAGGTTCTCGCCCAAGTCAAAGTCGACTGGGCAGACCAGGTTACCCACGTTTTCGATAAAGATGACGTCGATGTTTTCCAGACCCACAGCCTGGTCAAACGCGTCAACGGCCTCCATGATCATGTTGCCCTCGAGGTGGCACAGGCCGCCCGTGTTGATCTGGATGGCGGGCATGCCGGCTTCCTTCATGGTGATGGCGTCGACATCCGAGGCGATATCGCCCTCGATGACGGCACAGCGCAGGCCGGCCTTGTCACGCAGGCGCTCGTTGGTGCCCAGGATCGTGGTGGTCTTGCCCGAACCGGGGCTCGACAAGACGTTGATCACATAGGTGCCTGCCTCATTAAATCGCTGACGCAGCTGATCTGCCAGGCGCTCATTGCGCGACAGGATCGGCGACGCGATATCAATCGTTTTCTCAGCCATACTCAGCGCTCCTTACTTTTGCCCCTTTATACCCCGTCCCCAGGTGGCTGATGGGCTAATCGTCGGGGGTTTCGATTTCGATACTTGCGATGTCGAGTTCGCGGCCGTGCAGCAGGCGCACGTTGGCGCCGCCACATTGGGGACAGCGGCAATGGAAGCGATCGTGCTCAAAGACCTCCCCGCAGTCCAGACACTCGCTTTGTGGATGGACTTCCTCCACGGCAAGCTCGCAGCCTCGCGTGAGCGGGTCCTCATCGCGAAATGTCTCCCACGCAAAGTCGAGCGCCTCGCGCACAACTTCGGTCATATCCCCGATACGCAGCGTTACCAAAACGGCGCGCGAGGCCCCCGCCCCACGCGCCGCGCGAATCACTGTATCGAGTATGCCGTTGACAATGCCAACCTCGTGCATACCGATTTACTCCTCGTCGTCCTCATCGTCCGAGAACAGGTCCAGACGGCTCACAAACAAGCCCTCCTTGCCCTCGCGCGCGGTAATGACCACGCGGGCAATGGCGAGCGAAATCTCGTAGAGCGAGAGCAGGGCACCATACATGAGGCCCAGCGTAACGGGCGAGCCGTCGGGCGTAATCACAGCCGAGCCCACAAGCAGGCCCACGTACACGTAGCGCCAGGCGCCGCGGAAGGCCGCGTAGGACACGATGTGGAAGACGGACAGGTAGAAGATGATAAGCGGCAGCTCAAACGCCACGCCAAAGCCGATCATAAAGAGCAGCTCCATGTTGACGTAGTTCTCCAGGTCGGGCAGCGCCGTAGCGACGGCCGAGGTCTCGCCGATGAGCCACTCAAAGCCTGCAGGGATGATGATGAAGTAGCAAAAGATA
>DBGFLF010000031.1:0-3643 GCA_048528725.1 Collinsella sp. | reverse complement strand
GTCTCCACACCGGCAATGCAGCGCAGTGTGCAGCTCTTGCCGCAACCCGAGGCGCCCAGCAGCGCCACGCGCTCCTCGCCGGCCTCGAGCTGCATGTCGAGGGTGAACCCCGGATAGCGCTTTTTGATATCCAGAACGAGCGACATGGCTTATCGACCTCCCTTTGCGACCGTGTCATCGCGCATGAGCTCGGCCAGCGCCTCGCGATCGATACGCAGCGCATCGCCGCCGACTGGGTCGAGTGAATCGGTCTGGCCGCCCAGCTGCTTGGCCTGCTTGCGCTCCGCGCGGGACAGGCCGCGCTCGCGATACTTTTGCGAATGCGCCGTGTACATATTGATGAACAGAATGACCAGGAAACTGAACACGATTACGACCACGACCCAAAAGAGGGCCACCGACGTATTGCCGCCCATCCATTCAAAGTAAATCGCAATGGGAATGGTCTGCGTAATACCGGCATAGTTGCCCGCAAAGAACAGGGTGCAGCCAAACTCGCCCATGGCGCGGGCAAAGGCGAGCACCGTGCCGGCGGCAATCGAGGGCCAGCCAAGCGGCATCATAAGCTTGGCAAAGATGCGACACTCGGACCATCCCAGGGTTCGCGCGGCGTCAAGCATCTGCGTGTCGAGGCTCTCAAAGGCGCCGAGCGCCGTACGGTAGACCAGGGGGAACGATACCACCACGGCAGAGATCACCGCCGCCGGCCACGTAAAGACAATCGAGATGCCGTGCGCAATCAGCCACCGACCGACCCCGGTCGATCGACCAAATAGCATAAGCAGCAAAAAGCCACACACCGTAGGCGGCAGCACCATGGGGATGGTAAAGACCGAGTCGAGCAAGCCCTTGACGCGGCTCGAGGTACCCATAGTCTTCCACGCGGCGAACAGGCCCAGCGCAAAGGAGATCAGCAGGGCAAGGCCGCTCGTTTTAATGGAAACCCAAAACGGTCGGTAGTCGATGCCGCCCAATAAGGAAGCCAGAGAGGTCAAGGGCCCCTGCTCATCCCGCAACACGACAGACGACGCTTCTACCATTTGAGCGCTATCAAGCCAACGCGCGCCGCCCTTGGCATCACCCGAGGCTGATGCAATCACCACATAGCGGTCCCCATCCGCACCGCGCTCGTCAAAGCCATAGGTATACCCGCCGGCATCAAACGTTGTTTCCGCCGTAACATACCAAGGAAGATCCACGTCCCCTAGCTGCGCACCTCCCATGCAGTTTGCGCTGTCGAGCTCACAGACGAGGGCCTTGAGACCCGATACGCACTCGTTGTCCTGGGGATCCAATCCATATTTCTCGACCGCCTTGGGCGATATCCACACCACAACGCGATCAGCAGCAGGCGCCACTACAAGGTCCACGTCCTCGTCAACGGGAAACCGGTAGCCCTCAGGCTGGCCCTCCATCGCACGAGCGGTCCCCTTGGCCAACCGCTCAAAACCCTCGATCCCATAGGAAAGCCCATGAGCGGTCGCAGCAGCCTGGGCCCCGTCCTCAGCGTCCCCAGCAAACGCAAATCCCGGCACCCAGCAAAGCGCGAAGGTCAAAGCACAGGCGACAAGCATGCGGAATCTATTAAGCACGAAAAGCTCCAAGCGAATACAAGGACGGAGTAAAACACAAAACGATGGAATTATCGCACCAAGCCGCACTACGCGGAAAGCTCAAAGCCGTACTTAGCCCAAATCTTCTGAGCCTTCTTGTTGGACAGGCAAAAGTCGATGAACGCCTCGGCTTCGTCGGCATGCTCGGAGCTCTCGGCAACGGCACCCGGGTACACGATGGGCTTGTGCGAATCCTCGGGGCACACGAAGGCCTCCTCGATGCCGTCGTAGCGGAAGATATCGGAGCTGTAGACAAAACCGGCTACGCAGTCGCCCGTAGAGACATAGGCGGCGGCGGTGCCCACCTTATCGGCCAGTGCGACCTTGTCGGCGATCTCGGGAGCATACTCGCCGTCGTCGCCCTCGGTACCGGTATAGAGCCCCACGGAAGCCAGCGCCTGGTTGGCGTACTTGCCGGCGGGGACGGTCTTGGCGTCGCCAATGGCGATCTTGCCGTCCAGATTCGCGACGTCGGCGATGGCCTCGACCTTGGTGTCGGAGCCCTCGGCGCGAATGATCACAAGGTCGTTGACGAACATGTCCTCACGCGTATCGACGTCGACGAGCTCGGCGGCTTCGGCGTCGTCCATGGTGCCCTTGGAGGCTGTGATGAGCACGTCGACAGCGGCACCGGCGCGCATCTGCTCGACAAGGTCGCCGGAGGCCTTAAACTGCGTGTCTGCAAACGTGGTGCCGGTCTGCTCTGTGTAGAGCTCCTGAACCTCGGGCAGAGCCTTCTCGAGCGAGTTGGCGGCAAAGACCTGCAGCTCGACAGCCTTCTTGGAAGATGCCTTAGCAGAACCGGCATCGGATCCGGCCGGCTCGGACGTCTTGCTGCCCGAGCAGCCAGCAAGATCAAGGCCGGCAGCGGCGACAGCAGAAAGCGAGACGAATCCGCGGCGAGAAACCATATCGAACATATTCAACCCTTTCGGACCTTGTGCCCGGGTACCCCACCGCGGGCTTTAATCTGCAATCAGATTATACTTTTGCGCGAATAATGTTAGTGAGAAATTATTCTCGCCTGAGAATATAGTTTCGAGTTACCGTACACCTCGGCGTCGATTCGGCGGAAAACAAAAGCGGAGCGACCGATAAGGTCGCCCCACCGCAGGTAAATAGCTTAGTTGGTATGTCCGCCGCCCGCTGTCATCTGAGCCGCGTGCTCCAGCTGGTCCGCTATGGCCTCCCAGCTTTCGCGGGCGGCCTTCGTGGAACCGGGAAAGTTTACGACAAGTGTACGACCTCGTTGCATGCAAATAGCACGCGAGAGCATAGCGCGGCGCGTCTTGGTCATCGAGTACGCACGAATTGCCTCTGCAATACCCGGCACATCGCGGTCGCAGACGGCACGCGTCGCCTCGGGCGTCACATCGCGCATCGAAAGCCCCGTGCCGCCGCAGGTGAGCACGACATTGGCGTGGCACTCATCGGCGGCTTCCACAATGGCATCACCAATCTCGCTGACGTCATCGCGCACGGCCACATGTGAGGCGACCGTCCAGCCCTGCGCCTCGATAAGTTCCTCGAGTGCAGCTCCAGCCTCGTCCTGGGCAAGATCGCGCGTATCCGAGCACGTCACGATCGAAATCTTCAACTCCATAGTCTTCCTCCTACAACACCGTGCCCTCGGGCAGGTCGACACGCACGACACCCACGACGTCGCCCGCCTTGAGCTCGCACGGTCCTTCGTCAATACGCAGCAGGCAGTTGGACCGCTGCATCGTGCCGAGCAGCGCCGAATTCTGCGTCTTGGCCTCGGTCACCAACAGCTCACCGGTCTCGGGGTCGCGCAAAACCGTGGCGCGATCGAAGAAGCGTCGGTCCTGGCGCTTTTTCACGCCGTGCGTGAGCGTCGCCTGCTGCACGGGACGCGCACCCTCGGAAAAACCGCGCATCTTGCGAATCGCCGGACGGGCAAGCATCTCAAAGCCCACATACGCCGCGGCCGGATTGCCTGAAAGCCCCAGGTAGGGCTTACCCCCGAGCAAGCCAAACGTGATGGCCTTGCCCGGACGCATCGAGATGCG
>DBGFLF010000030.1:0-3839 GCA_048528725.1 Collinsella sp. | reverse complement strand
GCTGCCGAATCAGCAACCTCGTGCGGCTCAAACGTCAAGTCGGGATCGACGGCGACCATGACGGTGCCGATACCGATGCCCTCGGAAGCGTTGACTCCCTGATACATTCCCATTCCTCTCTCCGTGTCATGTGATAAAGCGTTTTGCCATATCCATGACAAAAGAGCGCAGTTACCTTACAACAGGTCACTGCGCCCCCAAATATGAACTTAGTTGTTCAACATGCGACCCGTTTGAGTTCTACTCGCCAAGACCGCTCTTGATGAGCTCGATGGCAGCAGCCAGAGCCTCGGCCTCGTCAGCGCCGTCGCACTTTACCTCGACCTCGGTGCCGCAGGGGATACCAGCAGCCATGAGGGCCATCGGGGACTTGCCGTTGACCTCCTTCTCGGGGGTGACGACCGTCACGTCACAGGCGTACTTGCCCATGGTGGAGGCGAAGAGGCCGGCCGGACGCATGTGAAGACCCTGCGGATTGACGAGGGTAGCCTTCTCAGAAACCATAATTGACTCCTTTTTTGTGTTTAACCCCTGTCGTGCATGCGGCAGGAGTCAGATTCACGACGTTGTTTATATTAACTCACATCAAACGGTTTTTCATTATGTTTCGCACGAATTGTTGGACAGATGTCATTCCTGTACGCTCGCCCGCCCGGCGGGGCGGTTAAGTTTGCTGCTCTACAGTCCTGCGCAAGACGGAAAGCACATTAAGTGCTTTCCTTTGCGTGCGGAACTCGCGACAAACTTAATCGCCCCGCCGGGCGGGCGAGCTGCGGAAACTCAGTCGGTCCAGAGCAATATCGTGCGAACGGAATTCTGGCTGAATATTTGTCCGCACGGACGATCCGATAGACGGGCCGCGCTATCCCCTTCTTCTAAGTCGCGGTGAAATAGGGACTGAATTGAGGGTTGAAATGGTTAAACAGTCCTTATTTCACCGCAACTTATTTGGGGATGAAAAAGGCGGAGGCCCTAGTGAGGGTCTCCGCCTTTGTTACAGGGACGATTGAAACCGCTGTCTGTGGGATTAGACCAGGCGGGCGTTGATCGTCTTGGCGATCTCGGCGGCGTCGGTGGAACCCTTGACGGTGGCACGGAAGTCCTCATCCATGAGCGCCTCGGCGACCTTGGACAGGATCTTGAGGTGCGTGGTGCCAGCCTGGGCACCCGGGATGAGCAGGGCGATAGCCACGTTAACGGGAGCGCCGTCCATGGTGTCCCAACCGGTCACGCCGGACTCGTCCTTAACGACGATGACGGCAGCCTCGGTAATGGCGTCGGACTTGGCATGCGGGATGGCGAAGCCCTCCATCATGCCCGTGGTGCCCTCGGCCTCGCGAGCCAGGAAGGCGTTCATCACGGCGTCGGCGTCGCTGGCGATACCTGCCTTGACGGCCTGGTTGGAAACGAAGCTCAGAGCCTCGTCACGAGAAGCGAAGTCCTCGGCGACAAAGACATTCTCGACCTTCACGAAGTCGGCAGCCTCGGCCTTGGGGGCATCGGCGGCAGCGGCCTTGGGGGCCTCAACGGGCTTGGCTACAGGAGCGGCCTTCTGATTCTTCTCGAAGTCGTACTTCTTGAAGGCCACGAACAGGATGCCACCGACCACAGCGCCGATGAGGATCGCGAGGACCCACAGCGGACCGTTCTCGACAACAGGCAGGACCAGGAAGCCGCCGTGAGGCGCCGGATCGTGAACGTTGAAGAAGATGGTCAAGATGGAAGCGATGGAAGAACCGAGCATCATGATGGGCATGACGGGCCAGATGTTCTTGGTCATGAACGGAATGGCGCCCTCGGTGATGTGGGTGCAACCAAGGATGAGGTTGACGATACCGGCGTCATGATCCTCCTGGCTGAAGTACTTCTTACCGACAACGACGGCGAAGGTGGTGATCAGCGGCGGAACGATGCAAGCGGCGGAGACGGCAGCCATGAAGTTGGTGCCGAAGTTGTAGGTCTCGGTGCCGACGCCAGCTTCGAGAGCGGTACCGAGCAGGAAGGTGCCAGTAGCGTAAGCAGCCTTGTTGACCGGGCCGCCCATATCAAAGGCGCACATGCAGCCGATGGCCAGGCCAAGGATCACCGGACCGGAGTTACCGAGGCTCTGCAGGAAATCCATCATACCCTGGTTAATGGCAGCCATGGGGCCGGAAATACCGAGCATGACCAGGCCGACGATGGCGGTAGAACACAGCGGATACAGGAAGATTGCCTTCAGGCCATTAAGGCTCGCGGGAATTTTAGAGAAAACCTTCTCGAGCAGCAGGATGACATAGCCAGCGAGGAAGCCGCCGACGATGCCGCCCAGGAAGCCAAAGCCCACACCTACGCCACCGGCGTCGATCATGCCGGTATCGGCGTTAACAGGCAAGCCCTGGATGGCAATCATACCGGCGACGAAACCGGGGACGAGCGCCGGGCGCTTGCCGATGGACTCGGCGATGTAAGCGGAGAGCACCGGAACCATGAGGTTCATTGCGATACCGCCGATAATCTTGAGCATCGCGGCAAAGCTGTTGTAGTCGGCAGCCGTCGAATCAAAGGACGTGATGCCCCACAGGAACGAAATGGCGGTCAGAACACCACCGGCAACGACGAAGACCAGCATGTGGCTGACGCCGTTCATGAGGTGCTTGTAGATGACGTGACCGATGGACTCCTTCTCCTCGACCTCGTCCTCGACATCGGCGGCAGCGGCAACCGTGTCGTCGCCCTTGGCGGCGAGCGCGCGGTCAATCAACTTACCGGCGGCCTCAACGGACAGGGCCTTGGAAACACCAACGGAAACCATGGGCTTACCGGCGAAACGCTCAGCCTGGACATCCTTATCGGCTGCGACGACGACGGCCTTGGCACCAGCGATCTCACTCTTGGTGAGCTCGTTCTCGACGCCGACCTGGCCATGAGTCTCGACCTTAATGGTCAGACCTCGCTCGGCAGCAGCCTTCTCCAGCGCCTCCTTCGCCATGAAGGTGTGCGCAATGCCGGTCGGGCAACCGGTCGCGGCGATGATGTCAAACTTAGCCATGTGTCCCTCCTTCTTGAGTACAGCGCCCGCGGGCGCTCCCCTATACGCGCTTCAATGCGCGTTTTTCCACACTTGAAAGATACCAACCTACCGTCCGCGTGAGAAGAGACAAGGCGCAATTCTCCGGTGAAAGGTTCTTTCATAACCGTAAACGGTAAGTGAAAGTTTACCATCAACACTTGAAACGGCAAGGTGTATCTTGTAATTGAAACTGCCCATATACTATGGCATGAAAAACGAGTCCGATTTTCATGCCAACCAGGAGCCATCCATGACCGATAGCAGCAAGAGCGCGCTCTCCCTTATTAGCACGCACAAAGGGTACAGCGATTCCGAGCAGCGCATTGTCGACTATATATTGGAGCACCAGTCCGAGGCGCCGCGCCTGACGGCCGCCCAGCTCTCACGAGCCGCTGCCACGTCCGAGGCGACGGTTTCACGCTTTTGCCGCAAGCTGGGCTTTGGCAGCTTCCGCAGCTTTCAGTTTTCGTTGGCGCGCGACTTGGAGAGTCAGCGCAACGAGGGCCTGACCGACGAGGTCTCGCTCGACAACATGGAGCAGAGCCTTAAAAATATCCTCGCCGCCAAGGTGAGTGAGCTTAATGCGACCATCGACGGCATTGATCACGACACGTTGGCCGCTGTTGTGCACGCGCTTAAGAATGCCGGCGTTATTGAGTTCGCCGCCGTGGGCAATACGAACGCGGTCGCGCTCGATGCGACATTTAAGTTTTCGCAGTTGGGCCTTCGCTGCATGGCAAGCACCATCAGCGAGACATCAATCGGCTTTGCGCTCACGTTGCGCCCC
>DBGFLF010000029.1:0-14129 GCA_048528725.1 Collinsella sp. | reverse complement strand
GGCCTGGATCGCCTTCCGCGAGGACGGCTCCATCAACAGCCCCATCGTCAAGTTCTTCTCGGACGAGGAGATGGCCGCTCTGCGTGAGCGCATGGACGTCGAGCCCGGCGACCTTGTGATGTTTGCCGCCGGTCCGCGCCTGCTCTCTGACGAGATCCTGGGCGGCATGCGCTCGCACATGGCCAACGCCCTCGAGATTAAGCGTGAGGGTCACGACTTCCTGTGGGTCGTCAACTTCCCGCTGTTCCACTGGGATGAGGACCGCAAGGCTTACGCTGCCGAGCACCAGCCCTTCACTCTGCCGACCGAGACCGACATCGCCAAGATCGAGGCCGATCCCCTGGCAGCCGGCTCCTGCACCTACGACTTTGTCATGGATGGCTTTGAGGCCGGCGGCGGCGGTATGCGTATCCACAACGCCGAGATGCAGATGTCCATGCTCAAGCTCCTGGGCTTTACCGAGGAGCGTGCCGAGTCTCAGTTCGGCTTCCTCATGGAGGCCCTCAAGTTTGGTGCGCCCCCGATGGGCGGTTTTGCTCTGGGCCTGGACCGCGTGTGCATGCTGCTCACCGGTTCCGACTCCATCCGCGACGTCATGGCGTTCCCCAAGACGGCCAGCGGCTCCGACCTTATGTCGGGTGCTCCGAGTGCCGTTTCCGGCGCCCAGCTCAAGGACGTCAGCCTGCGCCTGATGTAGGCAAGCGGCTACATATTGCTTGCAACGAGGGAAGGACGTGTGCCTTCCCTCGTTTTTTATGCGCCGAGATTGTGAGGACATGGGGTGACCGGGCGTCGCGGAAAGTGCGTCCCGGAATCTGGGTCCAGAACGGGTCGCGCTTTCCCAAAGGGGGTCCTCTGGGAAAGCGCGACCCAGAATTCGGCAAAATAATGGGGCACAGTTTCCGGTTGAGCTGTCTAACGGAAACTGTGCCCCAGAATGAGCACTCAAAACGGGGCAGGCTTTCCGTAACAACTGTCTGGCGGAAAGCCTGCCCCAATTTCTTATAGCGAGTCTCTCTGGATCAGCTGCATGTGCATCACGGAGGTGGTGGGCTCGGCACCCTTGATCATGTCGAGCGCAATGTTGGCGGCCATGTGGCCTTCTTCGCGCAGGGGCTGACGGACGGTCGTGAGCGCGGGGACACAGCGCGCCGCAATCTCGTGATCGTCGAAGCCGACGACAGAAACGTCCGCAGGAACGGATAGGCCTGCCTCGTTGAGCGCGGTGATGACGCCAGCCGCGATACGGTCCGATCCGCAGAGCACGCCATCGAAAGCAATCTCGCGCGCGAGGATCTGGTGCATGGCCTGATAGCCGTCTCCGTTGTTCCAGCCGGTATAGATAACGTTTGCGTCTGGGAGGTCTTCGCCCAAGACGGCACGGTAGCCGCGCAGGCGGTCGACAACAGCGGGGTTGTCTTGCGGTCCCAACACGGCGACGATATCTTTGCGCCCGCGTTCCTTCATGGCGAGTGCCGCAAAGTGTCCGCCCTCTTCGTCGTCAGAGTAGACTGTCGAGAACACATCGCGATAGGGGTGGCCCTCGAGCTGGCCGCACAACACGGTGGGTACGCCCAGCTCGCGCAGCACCTCGAGCAGCTCGCTGCCCTTGTAGGGGGAGACGTCGATCACGGCGTCGAACGAGCGGCGCTCAAAGTGCTCGCGTGCGCGGTTGCGCTCATGCGTAGAAGACGCCTGCAAGATAACGGGCAGATAGGACGACTCCGACAGTTCCTCGGTAATGCCGCTCAAAAACTCGCTATAGGTGGGGTCGCTGAAGAGTTCACTTAGGGGCTCGGTCACGAGCACGGCGATGATTTCCGTGCGCCCGACAGCGAGCGCTCGGCCACGAGCGTTGGGGACAAAATTGACTTCCTTGGCCGCCGCGCGGACGCGCTTTTTGGTTTCCTCGCTAATGCGGGGCGAATCGTTGAGAGCGCGCGATGCCGTGGAGCGCGACACGCCGGCAGCTGCGGCAACCTCGGCAAGCGTAGGTGCGGTGCGAACTGGTTGGGTCATGGCGTCTCCTGGAGAATGCGGTCGATGTTGTCGCTGATACGGGTTGGTGCGGATACAGCTTACTATAGTGCGCCTGAACAGCGTTCATGGTATCCGGTGACCGGTGTCGTTTTGCAACCAAGCCACAATCGAATACGTCTCGTGTGGGTGAGATATCAGCGGGCGTGGTGGTTGCCTACGAGCTTAAGAACGATGTCTTGCGCTGAGTGTCGATACTCAGGGTGACATAAGTGTCCCGGTTGTACAACCGGTTGCACCGTTAACCCGACCAAATCGACCGTTCAGCGGACAACCGGTTGCACAGTTTTTTGCATCGACCGTAAGATAAGGACAACCGGTTGCACAAGAATCACTACGATGACGAAGGAGCATCACCATGGACGCCATTAACGATTGGGAAAACCAAGCGCTCACCCACAGGAACCGCCTGGCACCCCATGCGTACTTCATGGGTTACGAGACCGCCGATCTCGCCGCTACGTACAGCCGCGAGCTGTCGCGCGGGTTTGTCCAGCTGTCCGGCTCGTGGCAGTTCCGCCTCTTTGAGGGGCCTGCTGCCGTCTCTAACGAGGAGCTTTCCACGTACGAGCCCGAGTGGGATCACGTGGAGGTTCCGCACCTGTGGCAGGTGGATGGTTATGGCAACCTTGCCTACACCGACGAGGGTTTCCCGTTCCCGGTGGATCAGCCGTTCGTTCCCTCTGACGATCCCACGGGCGTGTACCAGCGCATCGTCAATCTTCCCGCCGTGCCTGCCGGCGCTCGCGAGATCATTCGCTTTGACGGCATCGAGAGCTATGGCGAGCTGTACGTCAACGGCAAGTTTATCGGCATGACCAAGGGCTCGCGCCTGTCTGCCGAGTTCGACGTGACCGACGCGCTCGTCGAGGGCGATAACCTGTTTGCGGTCAAGGTCTTGCAGTACAGCGATGGCAGCTATATCGAGGATCAGGATATGTGGTGGGCATCGGGCATCTTCCGCGATGTGTACCTTATGCAGCGTCCCGCCGCACACCTGGTCGACTTTAGGTTCCGCACGCACCGCGAGGGCGATGCTGCTCTGATTACGCTCGATACGGTGGCCGAGGGCGCTTCCCGCGTCGTGTTTACGCTCAGCGATAGCGAGAACGTGGTGGCTACGGGCGAGTGCGTCGACGGCCATGCCGAGTGCAGCGTGACCGATGCCCACTTCTGGAATCCCGAGGACCCCTTCCTCTATGACCTTACGTTTGAGGTCTACGACGGTGACCAGGTCAGCGAGTACGTCCCGCATCGCCAGGGCCTTGCCGAGGTGACGGTCGAGGGCAATCATATCTACCTCAACGGCACCTACTTTAAGATGCACGGCGTCAACCGCCACGATCACGATGACCACAAGGGTCGCGCCGTGGGTCTCGATCGCATGCGCCGCGACCTTGAGCTCATGAAGCAGCACAACATCAACGCGGTGCGCACGTCCCACTACGCCAACGACCCGCGCTTTTACGAGCTGTGCGACGAGTATGGCATCATGCTGGTCGCCGAGACCGATATGGAGAGCCACGGCTTCGAGAATATCGGCAATATCGCCCTGGTCACCGACGACCCGGCATGGGAGCCGGCCTACGTCGACCGCATTGAGCGCCTGGTGATGCAGGAGCGCAACCACGCCTGCATCATTATGTGGTCGATGGGCAACGAGAGCGGCTATGGCTGCAACATCCGCGCGATGTACGCCAAGGCTCACGAGCTCGATGGTCGCCCGGTCCATTACGAGGAGGACCGCAACGCCGATACCGTCGATGTCATTTCCACGATGTACTCCCGTGTGTCGCAGATGAACGACTTTGGTGAGCATCCGTTCCCCAAGCCGCGCATCAACTGCGAGTACGGTCACTCCATGGGCAATGGCCCCGGAGGCCTGTCCGAGTACCAGGAGGTCTTCGATCGCTGGGATTGCATCCAAGGCCAGTTTATCTGGGAATGGTGCGACCACGGTTTGGCTGCTGTGACCGAGGACGGCGTTGCCTACGATATGTATGGTGGCGACAACGGCGATTACCCCAACAACAGCAACTTCTGCATCGATGGCATGGTGTTCCCCTGGCAGCAGCCGAGTCCGGGCCTCACTGAGTATGGCCAGGTCATCTGCCCGGTTCGCATGGCTTATGACGCCGAGGCAGGCGAGCTGACCGTCACCAACAAGCGTTGGTTTACCACCCTCGAGGATGTCTGCCTGTCGGCCGAGACCCTGGTGGACGGCGACGTGGTCTGCCGCAAGACGCTCATGCCCGGTGCGGTTGCCCCCGGCGAGTCCGTCCAGCTGCCGCTGGTGATTCGCGAGGCCGCAGTGGGGGAGACCCTGCTGACCGTGCACGCCTACACCATGGCCGCTCACGTCTGGTGCGAGCCGATGTTCCAGTTGGGTGCTAGCCAGTTTGCCATCGCCAACCATCCGGCGCCGGCCATCGCCGCCCCCGCTCGTCCTGAGCTTACGGTCGAGGAGACCGAGCAGGAGATCCGCATTCACTCCCTCAATGGCGAGCTGGCCTTCAGCAAAGTCAACGGTACCGTGAGCGAGTGGAAGGCATCCGGCCGCGACGTCATGGCCTCTGGTCCCCAGGTTGGTTTTTGGCATCCGCTCGTCGACAACCACGCTCAGGAGTATGACTCCCTGTGGAAGGACAACTTCATCGATGTGATGCAGACGTCTACCCGCAAGGTTTCTTGGAAGCAGGATGGCAATGCGGTCGTCGTTACCGTGAGCCAGCGTATCGCTCCTCCCGTCCGCGCGTTCGGCATGCGCGTCGAGCTCGTCTACACCGTGCTTCCGAGCGGTCGTGTCGACCTCAAGGTTTCCGGCGAGCCCTACGGCGATTACTCGGATATCATCCCGCGCATCGGCATCTCCTTCGAGGTCCCCGGTTGCGATCGTGCCGTCGAGTGGTATGGCCACGGCCCAGGCGAGAACTATCCGGACTCGCTGCGCGCCAACCCGGTCGGTCATTACCGCACCACGGTCGACGACATGTTCACGCCCTACGTTATGCCTCAGGACTGCGCCAACCGCGAGGGTACCCGCTGGGTTGCTCTGCGCTCTAGCCATGGCGACGGCGTGCTGGTGACCCGTCCGGCTGACGCCGCCTCCAACCCGTTCTCATTCTCGGCATGGCCCTATAGCTGCGAGGCCATCGATAACGCCAAGCACGTCTACGACCTTGTCAAGGGCGATACGGTCACGGTCAACATCAACGACCAACTGCTCGGCCTTGGCTCGAACTCTTGGGGTTCCGAGGTGCTCGATTCCTATCGCACCCGTTTTGAGAGCTTCAGCTTTGAGGTGTCCCTGCGACCGCTGACGTCTGCCGATCTGGCTCAGGCGCTGGCACCCATTAAGGAGGCATAAGCCATGCATGTCTTTAACTCGCGTGCCGACTTCGATGCTCAGATGAAGTCCGTCAAGAAGTGGATGCGTACCGGTCAGGCACTCGATGGCGTTGCCGACCTGCAGCACGACGTGGCGTACTCCATCGGCGACTCGTTGGTGTACTGGTGGGTCTATGCCCGCGAGGCCGCAACCGCCGATCTGGTCGGTCACCGTCGCTATCATGCCGTGCTCGCCCCGCTCGACGGCGACCTGACTGTCGAGGTTGCCCCCAAGGCAGGCCTCACCTGCACCCGCGCCTACAGCGATATCGATGATCGCGAGCGCTTTGAGGGTACGGGGGAGACTGTGACGATTCCCGCCGGCGGCGTTGCCGTCGTCGAGATCGACGAGGCTTACCGTGTTATCGCCGAGGCTTCGGATCCCCGCGTCGTGTTACTGCACGTGACGGTCGAAGGTTATTCCTTCCCCAACAAGTAGTATTCGTCCGTTTGGACGTTTGCTTCGCGCCGTTAAGGGGGATGGCTTTGTTGACTCCCTTTTCCCCATTCCCCTTAGCAGGTGCGCCGTCCGCGATTGCACTTGCAGCTCGGACGGTTTTGGATGACATTTAATAGATGATTGGGAGGGCTTATGAGCTCTGAAAAACGAGGAACGATCGGTTCGTTCGCTCTGCTGGGCATGACGGTCGCCGCCGTGTTCGGTATCAAGAACATCATCAACAACAACGCGGCCATCGGCTTGGCAGCTGCGCCGTCGTTCTTCTTCGCCACGCTTTTGTACTTTGTCCCCTATACCCTGGTTACCGCCGAGTTCGTCGGCCTCAACAAGGACTCCGAGTCGGGCGTGTACGCATGGGTTAAGACCTCGATGGGTGGTCGCTGGGCGTTCCTGACGGCATTTAGCTACTGGTTCGTTAACCTGTTCTTCTTTGCGTCCGTCCTGCCCAACGTCATCATCTACGCGAGCTACGTGTTCTTTGGTGCCAACGCCGAGCTTTCGCAGCTGTGGATCACCATTATCGAGATCGTCGTCTTTGCTATCGCCACGTGGGTTTCGACCAAGGGCGCTAAGTGGATCGGCTCCATTTCCTCCTTCGGTTCGACCGCGGCTCTCGGCCTGACCGCCGTGTTCATCCTGCTGTCCCTGGCTGCTGCCTTTGGCGGCGTTGAGTTCGCTACGGCTCCTACTCCCGCTAACATGGCTCCCGACATGAGCAACTTCGCAACTGCGTGGGGCTTCTTCGGTACGCTTGCCTGGATCATCCAGGGCGTTGGCGGCGCTGAGTCTGTCGGCGTGTTCCTTAACGACCTTAAGGGTGGCGTCAAGGCCTTCGTGCGCACCGTCGTTATCGCCGGCCTGACCATCGGCCTTCTGTATGCAGGCGCTTCGCTGCTGGTCAACCTGTTCATTCCCGAGGGCGGCGTTGCCATCTCCACCGGCATCTTCGACGTGTTCGGCGCTGTCTTTGCCCACTTTGGCATTCCTATGGAAGTGTCCACGCGCGTCATCGGCTTGATCCTTCTCGCCGCTACGCTGGGTTCCCTCATGATGTGGACCTCCGCTCCCATCAAGGTCTTCTTCACCGAGATCCCCAAGGGCGTCTTTGGTAGCAAGATCGTCGAGCTCAACGAGCACGGCATTCCTGCCCGCGCTGCCTGGCTGCAGTTCGCCATCGTCGTCCCCATCCTGATCATCCCGGCCCTGGGCTCTGGTAACCTCGACGACCTGCTCATGATCGTCACCAACATGACGGCTGCCACCGCTCTGCTCCCGCCGCTGCTGATCCTGCTTGCCTACTTTATGCTGCGCAAGAACTTCGACGCTGCTCCCCGTGGCTTCCGCATGGGCTCGCGTGCCTTTGGCCTGGTCATTGCTGCATTCCTGCTTGTGGTCTTCTGCTTCGTGCTTATTTGCGGCACAATTCCGCTCGATCAGCCGCTGTGGCTGACGCTGGTCTACAACGTTGGCGGTGTGGTTGTCTTCCTGGGCCTTGCCGTGATGTGGTACAACCGCTATATCAACCGTCTGCGCGAGACCGATCCCGAGGCTGCCGAGAGCGAGCTGCGCCCCTCCGTCCTCGACTTGATGGAGGGGCGGCTAGGATTAATCTACGGCTGTGGAATAAATCGATTCCCTTTCCTAAGGAGGGGCCTTACGAGGCCTCTCCTTTTGTGTTTTGGGGCATGGTTTTGGACCCCGTGGTCAAAAAATGCCAAATATGAGTACTGTTGCAAAATAGGTGTCATATTTTTCGGCCTATTCTGAGCGAAAATGGACTCAAAATCAATCTATCTAACCCCCAATAAAGGGCGTTTGACGGCTTTCAACCTCTTCGAATTGCTCAAAGTAGGCAATTTGATCTCGATTTTGCTGCTACTAAATTGGTGGCAGTACTCATATTTGCCACTTTTTGCCCACGGGGTATCCAGAGGGGGCCCTCGACAAGCATCTAACGCTACAATAGCTACCATGTGGCTGGGTTTTGCCGGCCGAATGTGCGATGCCGCGGGAGGGGACATGGTCGAGTTTACAAAGACGATTAAAGATCCGTTGGGACTGCATGCCCGCCCGGTTGCGCTGCTCTATGACATTATTGCCAAGCATCGTAGCGACGTGTCGGTTTCGATTGGCAATCGTCATGTCGATGGCCGCGACGTTATAGGGCTCATGGCACTCTGTGGCGAATGTGGCGAGGACATCGTGTTCCGCGTTTCGGGCGTGGATGAGGCCTCGTGCGTTACGTCGATTAGAAACCTCTCGCTTTAAGCATGACGGGGCGCGGCAAAGGACAGCTCTTTGCCGCGCCTTTTTGTTTCGTATAGGAAACTTTTTCGAAATCTGAATGGGGACCCTTTCCAAAAAGTTAACCACGTGCTAGTTTACTATAGCGAACATAGACGTGGTTAACTTTTTACGCGTCGATGTTGAGGACGAACTGACGTTAGGAGCAACTCATGTCTTGCGGACCGCAGATGCCGGCCATGCCGCTTTCGATGGTAAAAGCGGGCGAAACCGTGCGCGTGTCTCGTGTAAAGGGCAATGAGGACATGAAACACCACCTCAAGGACCTCGGCTTTGTCGAGGGCAACGAAATCCACGTGGTGAGCTCGAGTGGTGCCAATATCATCGTCACGGTGCTGGGCGCACGTTTTGGCATCGATTCCAAGGTTGCCATGCACATCATGACCGTCGGTTAGTCTGCAGCATTTCATAAAAACCGAAAGGGGGACAAGAGGATGAAGACGTTGGGTGACGTTAAGGTGGGCGAGAGCTCTACCATCGTCAAGCTTCACGGTGAGGGTGCGCTTCGCCGCCACCTTATGGACTTGGGGCTCATCAAGGGCACTTCGTTCAAGGTCGTGAAGGTCGCGCCGCTCGGTGATCCGGTCGAGATCAACGTACGCGGCTACGAGCTTTCCATCCGCAAGGAGGAGGCGGCCGTCGTCGAGGTCCAGTAAGGGCTTGCGACGTATATTTCTGCAGATAAAGTTAGGTTTTTCTAACTTAATGCAGCATCTTTGAAGCACATTATCCAGCCTGCGCGGAGAAAGCAGCGCAGGCACACAAGGAAGAAGGATTGAATGGCGGATTCTCAGATCCATGTCGCGCTGGCGGGTAACCCCAACTGCGGCAAGACCACGCTTTTCAACCTGATCACCGGCGCCAACGGCTACGTTGGCAACTGGCCCGGCGTCACGGTTGAGAAAAAGGAGGCCAAGCTCCTAAGCGACAAGAACGTTACCATCACGGACCTCCCCGGCATCTACTCGCTTTCCCCCTACAGCCCCGAGGAGCAATGCTCGCGCGATTACCTCATGAGCGGCGAGCCCGATGTCGTCGTCCAGGTGGTCGATGCCACCAACCTCGAGCGTAACCTGTACCTGGCGCTTCAGGTTATCGAGACCGGCCTGCCCGTGGTCGTTGCCCTCAACATGGCCGACTTGGTCGAGAAGAACGGCGACAAGATCGATACCGCCAAGCTGTCCAAGAAGCTCGGCTGTCCGGTTATGATGATCTCGGCCCTTAAGAACAAGGGCATCAAGGAGCTGTTCGAGCAGGTTAAGAAGTCCGCTGCTTCCAAGGGCCAGGTGCCGGAGCACAAGTTCGATTCCTCCATCGAGGACGTTCTTGACCACATCGAAAACAATCTGCCTGCGAGCGTTCCCGCTAACAAGCGCCGCTATTACGCCGTCAAGCTGTTCGAGCGTGATGCGGACGCCTGCAAGCTCATCAACCTCACCAAGGAGAAGGCCGCTCGCGTGGAGGAGCTGGTCGCCCAGTGCGAGCAGGACTGCGACGACGATGCCGAGTCCATCATCACCGGTGAGCGCTATGGCGTGATCGCGCACATCATCGACGAGTGCCTCACCAAGGCTCCGGCCAAGATGAGCACCTCCGAGAAGATCGACCGTGTGGTTACCAACCGTATCCTGGGCCTGCCGATCTTTGTGGTCATCATGTTCTGCGTGTACTACATCGCCGTTTCTACCTTGGGCGGCACGGTGACCGACTTCACCAACGACCAGCTCTTCGGTACCGACGGTTGGTATGTGCTCGGCCAGGGTCGCGACGCCTACGACGCGGCCGTCGAGGCTGCGGGTGACAATGCCGACTCGGTCGACCCGGCACAGTACGGCCCCTATGTCCCGGGTATCACCACCGTGGTGCACGACGCCCTTGTGGCGGGCGGCACCGAGGACGGTGGCCTGGTCGATTCGCTGGTCTGCGACGGCATCGTCGGCGGCCTGGGCGCCATCTTCGGCTTCGTCCCGCAGATGTTCCTGCTGTTCGTCATGCTGTCCTTCTTGGAGGACTGCGGCTATATGGCCCGCGTCGCCTTCATCATGGACCGCGTGTTCCGCCGCTTTGGCCTGTCCGGTAAGTCCTTCATCCCCATGCTCGTGTCCTCGGGCTGCGGCGTCCCCGGCGTCATGGCTACCAAGACCATCGAGAACGAGAAGGACCGCCGCATGACGGTCATGACCACCACGTTCATTCCCTGTGGCGCTAAGCTGCCGATCATCGCCCTGCTCATGGGTTCCATCATCGGCGATTCTTCTACCACCGCCGCGTGGATCAGCCCGCTCTTCTACTTCCTGGGCGTCTTTGCCGTCATCGCCTCGGGCCTCATGCTCAAGAAGACCAAGCTCTTCGCCGGTCGCCCGACGCCGTTCGTTATGGAGCTTCCCGCCTACCACTTCCCGGCGATCCGCTCTTGGGCGCTGCACGTGTGGGAGCGCTGCTTCGCCTTCATCAAGAAGGCCGGCACGGTCATCTTCGCGTCCACTGTCGTGGTTTGGTTCCTGTCCAACTTTGGTAGCTACAACGGTTCCTTTGGCTTCCTGCCTGCGATGGACGGCATCCCCGAGGAGTTCATGGACTACTCCGTGCTCGCCATGCTGGGCAACCTGGTCGCTTGGATCTTCGCCCCGCTCGGCTTTAGCGCCTGGCAGGCAACCGCACTGACCGTCTCTGGCCTCGTCGCCAAGGAGAACGTCGTCGCCACCGCCGGCTCGCTGCTGTCCGTCGCCGACGCGGGCGAGACCGACCCGAGCCTGTGGACCGCGTTTGCCGGCATGTTCCCCACCATGGGCGCTTGCGTGGCCTTCGGCGCCTTCAACCTGCTGTGCGCTCCGTGCTTTGCCGCCATTGGCACCATCCGCAACCAGATGGACTCTGGCAAGTGGACCGCGATTGCCATCGGCTACGAGTGCGCCTTCGCTTGGGTGATCGGCCTGTTCATCAACCAGTTCTACAACCTGCTTGTCCTTGGGCAGTTTGGTATCTGGACGGTTGTGGCCATTGTGCTGCTGGTTGCGATGCTCTTCCAGATTTTCCGACCCATGCCCAAGCATGCATGGACCGACGAGGACGAGACCAACACTGCTTCCGCCGCAGTTTCCGCTTAAGTCCGAATAAGGATTAACCCCTTTCCACGAGCCCGGGTGTCCCAGCGACACTCGGGCTTTTTGGTGGGAGAGATGTGGCGTTTCCGCAGATAAAACCGACCAAAACAAACCTGTCCCTTTTTGGTAGGTGGAGAATGGGGTAAAGTAAGTGGTGGTTAACTAGAGGAGGCTTGCTATGGCACCTATCGATATTGTTGTTCTGGCCGCCATCGGCATTGCGTTTGTCGCTGTGTGCGTGCGTATCTACCGTAAGGGCACCTGTGCGGATTGCGCTCAGGGCGGTGTTTGCACCGGGCATTGTTCCAACAAAAAGACGTGCGCCGCACTTAAGGGCGTGGACAAAATCGCCGAAGACTTGGGTCGCGGTATCAAATAAGGTCCGGACATCCAAGCGCTCCGCGGGCATCCGTTCGCGGGGCGCTTTGTGCATTTGAGGGAGAGCACGGCGAGTCGAAGAGCATTTTTGGGGTATCGTTAACTGGACTATTAATTGGCAACTTATCTATAACGGAGTAACCGCATGAGCGCTCGCGTAACCATGAAGGACATAGCCGCCGAGCTTGGCGTTTCCATCAATACCGTGCACAAGGCCCTGACGGGAAAGGCCGGCGTGAGCGAATCCGTGCGCGCCAAGGTGAACGCCAAGGCCGAGGCCATGGGCTATCACCGCAACACAAGTGCCTCAAGCCTACGCCGCAAGGATATCAATCTGGTGTTTTGCCTGCCCCGCGCATCGCGCGAGGGAGCGTACTTTTTCCGTTACCTGTGGGAAGGCTGCAATCGCTTTGAACAGGAGGTTATCGACCGGGGCATTACGGTTGAGCGCGTTGAATTTGGCGTGGGCGGCTACGCTGATGCACTCGAGCAAATCGACGAGCGTCTGCAGGTGGGCGAGAAGATTGATGGCTTGCTCGCCTA
Source organism: Collinsella sp. (assembly GCA_048528725.1). Taxonomy (GTDB): domain Bacteria; phylum Actinomycetota; class Coriobacteriia; order Coriobacteriales; family Coriobacteriaceae; genus Collinsella. The sequence goes on along the minus strand of DBGFLF010000029.1, from coordinate 1,916 downwards.
TGCGCCGGGCGACGATCGTGCGACTGAGCTTTTGGGGCAGATCGCCGAGGCGGGCGTGACGATTGAGCTTGTCGACGGCGACCGTCCGCATTTGAATCGTTTGGGTGCGAGCTTGGCCGATTATTCGACGGCAGGCAGCCTTATGGCCGAGCAGGCGGCAAACCTGGTCCATGCTTCTGGGGCCGACGCCCGCGTGCTCCTTTTGACAGGCGACCCATATACCGATTCGCACTATCTAACCGCCCGCGCCTTCCACAATTACCTGCGCGAACGTGATATTCCATGGCAGGTTGAGGATCTTGCAGGTGCCCATGCGCAAGTCAAACAACTCGAGCATGAGCTCGAAAAGCGCTTGAGTGCGCCGGACGCCCCTGAACTTATCTGTAGCGTTTTTGCCGTTGGTTCCGAAGTGGTTGCCGACGCGCTCGTCTCGACCGGCAAGGCCGGTCAGGTTATGGTGATCGGCAACGACCTGTTTCCCGAAAGCGCCCTGGCCTTGCGCCGCGGTATCTTTACCAATATTGTCTATAAGGACCCGACGAGCCTGGCGTATCGCGGCGCTAAGACGCTGGGCGATTATCTGCTGTGGGGAAGGACCCCGACGGTGCCCGTCCAGAAGGGCGCCGTCGAGATGGTATTTGCCAGCAATGTCGACCGCTACTGCGAACTTGCGGGTATTTAGCCGATTGAGCAGGTACCCCCTCTTGCGACGTGCATTTTTGGGAGTATTCAGTATTGGCATGCCCTGAATGAGGTGCAGAACGACTGTTTTAAGTGCCCCCGATGGCGTAATTTGCCATCGGGGGCACTTTTTATGCCGATCGGGCGCTATCTGCGTTCCAAATAGGACGCTGAGGATGGCGCACGGCGCGCTCCAATGCTGAATACTCCCAAAAATGTACGTCGGGACATGACCCACCTGAGCAAAAGCGCTCAAGTTCGGTGTTCGGGGACGCCAACCAGTCCGCAATACATGCAAGTCACATCTCCAGCAACCGTTGAACGGGCAAAATCTACCGTTCACCCCGTGGTGGTTAGGTGAACGTTCACCTTTTGAGGTGCAATAGATTAGTATAGTGAACGTTCACCTAAAGGATAACGAGCGCGCCGTGCGCCCGCGTTGCCAGCAAAGGGGCTGTTTGATGAAAAACTTTATGGACGATCAGGATTTCCTGCTGAGCACTAAGACCGGCGAGGAACTGTTCCACAACTTTGCCGAGGGCATGCCCATCGTCGACTATCACTGCCACATTTCTCCTAAGGAGATTTGGGACGACAAGCGTTTTGAGAACATCACCGAGGTTTGGCTGGGCGGCGACCACTACAAGTGGCGCCTGATGCGTGCCAACGGCGTCGACGAGCGTTTTATCACTGGCGACGCCCCTGCTCGCGAGAAGTTCCAAAAGTGGGCCGAGACCCTGGGTCGCTGCGTTGGCAACCCCGTCTTTGAGTGGAGCCACCTGGAGCTTAAGCGCTACTTTGGCTACGAGGGCGTCCTCAACGGCAAGACTGCCCAGGAGGTCTGGGACCTTGCCAACGCCAAGCTCGCTGAGGCTAGCTTTACCTGCCGCAACCTGATCAAGCAGTCCAACGTCCGCATGATCTGCACTACCGACGACCCCGCCGACAGCTTTGAGTGGCACAAGAAGATTGCCGCCGACGATAGCTTCGATGTCCAGGTCGTCCCGGCTATGCGCCCCGATGCCGCCCTGCGCATCGAGCGTGGCCAGGAGTTCGTCGACTACTGCAAGCATCTCTCCGAGGTCGCCGGTGTTGAGGTCAACGACTTCGAGGGCATGAAGGCCGCCATCTCCAAGCGCTACGACGTTGCCCACGAGCTGGGCTGCCGTGCCTCCGATCACGCACTCGACTACGTCATGTATGTCCCGGCTTCTGCCGACGAGATCGAGGCCATC